>JAYTSB010000214.1:0-28185 GCA_043745825.1 Actinomycetota bacterium
ACGCAGATCAACGGGGGCGGGCTTGGTGAAGGTCGGCTTGCGGTATCGCTTCACGGTTGCGCCGATGTCGGTGAGGCGCACCTCGAGTCGATCGAGGAACACGTCCCCCCGAGCCTTGGAGATGTCGAGCAGGCCGACGGTGAGCCCGGCCAGCGCGACCGGGCGGGCGCAGCGGGTGCGTTCGGCCAGGCTGCGCTCGTTGCTGGGATCGAGGATGATCGACGTCATCGTGGTGCTCCTCTACTACTCGGGTTCATGTGCCAACGGTGGTGGTGACGGGCTGGCTGCCGACCTCGCCGTTGGCCCATCCACCGATCATCGCAGAGAACAGGCCCGCACCGCCACCGGCGTGCACGAGCAGAATGCCGTCGGGGCGGAACTTGGGCAGGGTGACATCGGCGAGATTGGCCGGCACGCCCTCGGCGATGCCGTTGGCGCCGCGCACGAGCTCGCGCCCAGGGATCTGGAGACGGGCGTGCAGCTCGGAGAGCAGGCGCTCGCGGTCCCAACCGGCCTCCGCGAAGACTCGCGCGTGTTCTGGCCCGAGGATCAGGATCGCGTCGAACGCGAGCACGAGCTTGGGGTTGTGCAGCGTGCGCAGGCAGGCCGCGAAGGTGTTGGCGAGATCACCCGGCTCCCGGGCGAGCTGGTCGACGATGCACCGCGGCCCCTCCCCGGCGAAGACCGTGACCGCATCCGTGCCCGGGGCTACGCCGCGCGCAACGGCCAGCGGCGAGAAGGGCGAGCCGCCTTCGTCCTCGGCGAAGCAGAAGCTGATCTTGCCGGGGTTGCCGTGGGTGGCGCGATCGACCTCACCCGGACGGCCACCCCCAACGTTGCGGATCACCAGTTGCACGGCGCGCCCGATGCAGAGGTTGGCGCGGTTGCCCTGACCGAGCACGTTCATGCCGCTGTTCATCCCGATGGCGCGCGTGCCGGGCCCGTTGCACACGATGACCGGTCCAACGGGCATCGTGGTGGCCAGCACACCGTGGATGTTGAACTCGCTGGTGCACACGGCCTCGAGCGCAGCGATGACCCAGGGGAGGTGCTCGGGGCGGCAGCCGGCCATGACCGCGTTGATGGCCACCTTCTCGACGGTCACCTCGACCAGATCTGGCGGCACGACGGCGACGACCTCGTCCGGAGCTCGCGTCGTGCCCGTGAGCATGCGCAGCACGCGTGTCTCTGTGGGTGGCACCACGGGGAGGCCATCCGTCCAGCCGCGGTCGAACAACGCCTCCATCTCGTCTTCGGCGTCGGCGATTTCCACCCGCCGGGCGCGCAGCGTGCTGGCGGTGAAGCGGGCGCGCAGCTCGTCGGCCAGGTCAGGGTCCACAGACAGCGAACCGCACCCAGGGCGCATCACCGGCAGATCGGCGCCGAGATCGGCGATTCCGGTCAGCGCCTGCCACGCCTCGCGCAGCCAGCCGACCGTTCGATCGTTCTCGATGCCGTCCACCACGCGGATGAGCGTGGGGACGGTCTCGATGTCGTGGTGCCAGCTGACTGCGAGGTCGGCATCGTGCACGCTGTCCATGCCGTCGGGGAAGGTCGGGTCGTCCTGGGTGTAGACGGTGATCCCCGCCTCGGCAGCGAGGCGCTGCAGCACCGGCACCACCATCGCGCACGTTGCGCACTCGCGCTTGACGACGGCCACGAGTCCGTCGGGCAACACGGGTGGGACGATGGCGGAGCTGGAGACAAGTGCCGAGCCGGGAGCATGAGCCACGACCCCACCGTAGTGTGCGACGCGCGGTTGTCTGCGACCGACGTCACAGGTGCTCTCGTTTACAACGCCGCAACAAGTGCCTACGGTTGTCGGCCCGGGGGTTCTGTGCATTCATCGAACGCGATCAACATCACGTTTCACGGCGTCCGTGGATCAACACCGTGTCACGGTGGGGAAGTGGCGCGGTACGGTGGTAACACCTCGTGCGTTTCGGTGGAACTGCCCGACCATGCGCCGATCCTATTCGACATGGGCACGGGCATGCGGTACTTCGGCATCCAGCAGCCCAACGACGGATCCTTTCGCGGCAACGTGCTGTTGAGCCATCTGCACTGGGATCACACGCAGGGTCTGCCGTTTTTTTCCCCAATCCTGTGCCCGGGCGCGCGCCTCGACGTGTACGGCCCTGCGCAGGAGGACGGACGCACGGTTGGTGATGTGCTGCGCGAGACCATCCGTCCGCCGCTGTTCCCGATCGTGCTCGCCGACTTCCCCGGCCAGCTCGAGTTCCACGACGTGAGTGACACCGACTTCCGCATCGGCGACATCGAGGTCATGGCGCGACTGATCCCGCACGTCGGCCCCACCTGTGGATACCGAATCACGTGGGGGGGCCGCTCGATCACCTACATGAGCGACCACCAGATGCCATACGACGGCTCGATGAAGGCGTCCGACGCCGCGATCGAACTGGCGGCCGGCGCCGACTTGTTGATTCACGACGCGCAGTACACGCTGAAGGAGTTCGCTCACAAGAGCACGTGGGGTCACTGCACGGTGGAGTATGCCGTCTGGTTGGCCGGTGAGGCGGGTGTGAAGCAGCTCGCGTTGTTCCACCACGACCCGACCCGCTGTGACGAGGCGATCGACCACATCACCAGGCGGGCCCGACTGATGGGCGAGCGATGCGGGGTCGAGGTCGTTGCCGCGTCCGAAGGACTCACGCTGTCGCTGTGAACGTCGCGCTGTGAACGTCGCGCTGTGAACGTCGCGACATGAACGTCGCGCTCGTGGCGGCGATCCTCGTGGGCGCGGCGTTCCTGCTCGCCGGCGGGGCCAAGATCGCGGCAGGCCCGGCGTGGCCGACGCAGGCCGCCGATCTCGGCGCCCCGTCGTTGGTGGTGCCGTTCGTGCCGTGGCTGGAAATCCTCGTGGGCGCTGCCCTGTGCGCGCAGTTGGCACGGCCGGTGGCGGGCGCGGTGGCAGCAGGCATGGTCATCGCGTTCAGCGCATTGCTCGTGCTGCGCCTGGCCCAGGGTCAACGGCCGCCCTGTGCGTGTTTCGGATCCTGGAGTGCGAAGCCGCTCGGCTGGCAACACCTCGCGCGCAACGCCGTGTTGTTGGCGTTGGCGCTCGTCGCTGCTCTGGCCTGATCGTTCAGCGGTCAGGAGCGGGTTCTCAGGTCTCGGCGTCGAGGAACACGATCACGCGAGCCTCGTCACGCCAACGCTCGTAGCGGCCGCTGGGGCCGCCGTGCCCGGCGCCCATCTCACACTTGAACACCAGCGGACGGTCGGTCTTCCACAGGCTGCGCAGTTTGGCAACCCACTTGGCCGGCTCGTGGTAGCTCACCCGCGGGTCGTTCAGACCTGCGGTCACGTACAGCGCCGGGTAGGCCTTGGCCGCAGCGTTGTCGTATGGCGAGTAGCTCAGCATGTAGCTCGCCGACGGTTCCTCGCGCGGGTCCCCCCACTCCTCCCACTCGGTGATGGTCAGCGGCAGGCTGGGATCGCTCATCGTGCTGACGACATCGACGAAGGGTACTTCGGCGACGGCGGACGCGAACAGCTCCGGACGGAGGTTGATGCACGCACCCACGAGCAGGCCGCCGGCGCTGCCGCCCCGCAACGACACCCGATCGGGCGCAGCCCATCCGGCGCTGACCAGGTGGTCGCAGCACGCGATGGTGTCGGTGAAGGTGTTGATCTTGTGCTGCAGCTTGCCGTCGAGGTACCAGCGCCGGCCCAGTTCCCCGCCGCCGCGGGGGTGCACCAAAGCCCAGGTCCAGCCGCGATCGAGCAACGACAGGCGGGCGACGGAGAACCACGGTGCCATGCTCAGCTCGTATGAACCGTAGCCGTAGACGGCGCACGGTGCCATGCCGTCGGGAACCGCACCTGCCAGGCGCACCACGTCCACCGGCACCTGCGTGCCGTCAGGTGCCGTGGCCCACTCGCGACTTGCGGTGTAACGCGAGAGGTCGACGCCAGGCACCGGGGTCTGCTTCAGCAGGGTGCGCTCGGCCGTGGTGACGTGCTCCTCGTACACCGAGGCTGGTGTCGTGAGCGACTGGTAGCTGTAGCGCACGAGGTCGGTGGACCACTCCGGGTTGGCGTCGAGCTCGACCTCGTGCGGTTCTGCGCCGAGGTCGACCACGCGCTCGGACCCGTCCGGCCAGATGACGCGCAGGCGCTGCTGGGCATCGTGCCACTCGTGAATGACGAGGTGATCGGCGAACGGCTCGGCGCCGACGATGCGGCGGCCGGCCTGGTGAGGCACGAACTCGGTCCACGCGTCGGGTGAATCGAGTGCTGCCGTCATCACGCAGAAGTCCTCGGCATCGAGGTTGGTGACGACGATGAATCGGTCGCCCCAATGGTCGACGTGGTATTCGAGGTCGGGCGTGCGGGGGCGAACGACGCGCGGCGTCTCGGTGGGCTGCGCCGCAGGGATCAGCGAGCTCTCCGACGTCAGCTTGCTCTCCGAGCCGACGATGATCCACGAGCCGCTGCGGGTGAGGTCCACGGACACGAAGAACCGCTCGTCGAGGTCCTCGAAGACGAGCGTGTCCTCGGCCTGGGTGGTGCCCAGCAGATGCC
This sequence comes from Actinomycetota bacterium, assembly GCA_043745825.1. GTDB lineage: Bacteria > Actinomycetota > Acidimicrobiia > Acidimicrobiales > Ilumatobacteraceae > WLMZ01. The sequence continues at coordinate 4,552 of JAYTSB010000214.1, forward strand.
GCCACACCTGGAACGGACGCATCGCCTCGTCGGGCTTGACGTAGAAGACGTGATGGTTGTCGGCGGACCAGGCGCAGCCACCCCAGGTGGTGTCGAGGAGGATGTCGTCGAGGTCGACGCCGCTGTCCAGGTCGCGGATGCGCATGGTGTACCGCTCGCTGCCATCGACATCGCTGGACCAAGCGAGCAGGTTGTGGTCGGGGCTGACCTCGAACACCCCTAGGGAGAAGTAATCGTGCCCCTCGGCCTGGGCGTTCTCGTCGAGCAGGAGCTGCTCGGCAGCGGTCTCGCGGGAGCGACCTCGGCAGTGGATGCCGTAGCTGAGGCCCTGCTCGGTGCGCGATGTGTACCACCAGCCGTCCTTGCGGACCGGCGCGGCGAGGTCGGTCTCCTGGACACGTGACTTGATCTCCTCGAACACGGTCTCCACCAGCGCGGCGCGTGGTGCGAACCACGCATCCGCGTGGGCGTTCTCGGCCTCCAGGTAGGCAACGGTGTCTGGATCGTCGCGGTCGCGGAGCCACGCCCACGGGTCGCTGGCCGGCCCCGTGGGGCGGCTCCATTCGAACGGGATCTGCTTGGCAACGGGCGCTTCCATCACGTCGCAGGGTAGTGGCGAAAAGCACCCCAGCAGGGCTGAGCGGACGCGGCCGGTCTTGGATACCCTGGCCTCGCATGCGGGTGTGGATCGATCAGGACTTGTGCACGGGCGACGGGCTCTGCATCGACCATTGCCCGGACGTCTTCGTGCAGCTCGAAGACGGCATCGCCTACGTGGCCGAGGACCGCTTCCCGCTCAACGATCCTGGCGGCTCGGGCAGCCTGGCCTGGGTGGCCGAGCGCAACGTGCAGGCCGTTGTCGATGCCGCCGAGGCGTGCCCGGGCGAGTGCATCTTCATCGAGCTCGAACGTCCGCAGCAGCAGCTGCGTGAACTTCCCGCCGCCTGAGAATCAGATCGGCCGTTCGTCTGGCCCAGTTTGCACCGTTACGGCGCGCATGCGGCCGCCGAGGCCGGCCAGACTGATCAGCAGCCCGCACAGGCCGAGGACCACCTCGACCACGGCGAGTCCGGGGAAGTGGAGGTCGCCGAGGGCGAATGACGCCGTGACGAGCGAGGCGACGATGCCGATGAAGCACGCGGTTCGCAGGCCGGCGACACCGGCGAGCACGGTCAGTAGCGGGGCGATGAACGGGAGCGCGATCACGAACACGCTGCGCAGGTCGGTTTCCGGGCCGAGCCACCACGGCGCGATCCCTGCAACCCGGCAGGCCTGCCAGATCGCGCCGAAGCCACCTAGCACGCCGACCCATCCGGCGATGAAGGCCATCCGCCATCCTGGTGAGAGCTGACCGGGTCGCAGCGGCGGCGGCGTCCATGGACCAGGGACAGCGGGCGGCGGCGCCGGCGTCAGCGACGCCGGCGGCGGCTCGTCGATCGTGTCCATGGCGGCGCAGCGTACCGCCTCCCCGCGATCAACTCCTGTCGTGTCGACCGGTACCCTGTGCCCGCATGGGCCAGCCCGAGTTCGCCAAGCTCTCGATCTTCTTCCCGATGTGGAACGAGCAGGAATACGTCGAGCGGGCGATCAACGCCGGACGAGCGGCGTGCGAAAGTTTGGTGGCCACTGGGGTCATCGGTGACTACGAGCTGATCATCGTCGATGACGCCTCCACCGATCGCACTCCGGCGATCGCCGACCAGCTCGCCACAGCGGACGAGCACATTCGGGTCGTGCACCATCCTGTCAACCGCAAGCTGGGCGGGTCGATCAAGACCGGTTTTGCCGCCGCCACCGGTGACCTGGTGCTGTACACCGATGCGGACCTGCCGTTCGACTTCGCCGAGCTCACCAAGGCGATGCGGATCATGCACCTCTACGCGAGCGACATCGTCAGCGCCTACCGCCACGATCGCACCGAGGAGGGCTCGTCGCGGGCGATCTACACGTTCTTCTACAACCTGCTCATCCGTGTGATGTTCGGCGTGAAAATGCGCGACATCAACTTCGCGTTCAAGCTCTGCAGGCGTCACATCTTCGAACACATCCAGCTGCACAGCGAGGGCTCATTCATCGACGCCGAACTGGTGATCCGGGCCAAGAAGCTGGGTTACACCGTGACCCAGTTCGGCGTGGACTACTTCCCCCGCACACGGGGCGTGTCCACGCTGAGCAGCCCGGCAATCATCATCAAGATCCTGCGCGAGATGCGCGAGCTTCGCGGCGAACTGCGCCAGATCACCCGCCTTGTCTGAGTGTGTTGGTCTGAGGCGCCGCACGGCGCAGGGGCTCAGTTGGTAGCGTTCCTGGCGAGCCTCGCTCGTCGTCCGCACCCATGAACCCGCCCCGTCGCCGTCCTCCCGCCAAGCAACCCAGTCCTGTCGGCAGATGGCTCCCGGCCATCGCTGCCGTGGGCGTGCTGGCCGTTGTGGTGCTTGCCGGGGCCTTCGACGGCGGCAAGGACGCTAGGCTGTCCGGTGCCGACGGGTCCGGCCTCGACGCAACGCCAGGGGTGACGACCAGCTCCGTTGCGGTCGCCGCCACCGACGATGGTTCCGGCTACGGCGTCACCGGTCTGACGGTTCCGCCGAGCACGTTGCCGGACCCGAATGCCTCCGCGGCCGTTGCGCCGGTGAACAAGACGATGCTGGCGCGAACGCTGCGACAGGGCACCTTCGGTGACGATGTGAAGATGCTGCAGGCCCGCCTGACTGCACTGGGCTTCGTGCCCGGCGTCATCGACGGTGCGTTCGGTGAGCAGACCCTTGAGGCGGTTTGGGCGTATGAGAAGCTGATCCTGCAGACGCCGTACGACAAGGCCACTGGCAAGGTCACCGATGCGATGTGGCAGGGGATGCAGGACCCGGTGGTGGTGCAGCCCCGACGGCCTGCCTCGGGCACCCACGTGGAGGTCTACCTTCCCCAACAGGTGGCAGCCGTGTTCACGGACAACGCACCCATCCTCGTGTTGCACATCTCCAGTGGGACGGCGAGGACCCCCGAACGCACGAAGGAGAACTCCTGGTGCGAGACCATTCGCCTCGACACCGACGAGAACGGCAGCCCTCTGGATCCGCCCCAGGAAAAGGCCGTGTGCGGCGTGTCGTACACGCCCGGTGGTGTGTTCCGGTTCCAGCGCCAGGTGCAGGGCGACCGTGTGGGGGCGCTGGGGCGGATGTTCAATCCGGTCTACTTCAACTACGGCATCGCCATCCACGGCGCGAAGAACGTGCCGCTCACCCCTGCGTCGCATGGCTGCATCAGGATGAACCAGACCATCTCGAACACGTTCCAGACCTACATCCACCTACGCGATCGCGTGTATGTGTGGGGTTGGGACGGCAAGGAACCCGAGCAGTACACCAAGCGTGAGAGCACGCCGATCTTCAACTATCCGGAGCCGGATGCCACGACCACCACGGTGAAGTCCACCACCACCACCACGGCCAAGCCTGCCGTGACGGCCACCACGAAGCCGACCACCACCACCACCACCACGACCACCACCAAGCCGGCCGCCACCACCACGACGTCACCGGCCACGACCACGCCGCCGCCGAGCACGCAGGCCACCAGCCCACCCACCACGGTGTCATCCGGCTGACGCACGGATTCGGCCGTGCCCGAACGCCGTGTCACCATGGTGCGATGACGATCCAGCCGTACGACGAGTTCGGACTCTTCCACGAGAACATCGCCGAGTTCGCGCTCGTTGCATCCGCTGCGCCCGTCGTGCGGCGGGTCGTGACTCCGTTGGTCGATGGACGCAGCGTGAGCTCGCTCATCTGGGGAACGAGCGATCCCGAGCTGGTCCTGGTCCACGGCGGCGCCCAGAACGCGCACACCTGGGACACCGTGGCGCTCGACCTCGGCAGACCGCTCGTGGCGGTGGACCTGCCTGGCCACGGCCACTCCGCCTGGCGCGAGGACGGCGCTTACACGCCCACGAACCTGGCCGACGATGTTGCCGCCGTGCTGCGTGTGCATGCTGCGAACGCTCGTGTGGTGGTGGGCATGTCCCTCGGCGGCCTCACCAGTCTGGAGCTCGCGCATCGCCATCCGGAGCTAGTCCGTCAGTTGTTGCTGGTGGACATCACCCCGGGTGTGAACCACCAAAAGGCCAAGGCGGTCATCGACTTCGTCAACGGTCCGCAGTCCTTCGCCAGCTTCGAGGACCTGCTCGCCCGCACCATCGAGCACAACCCCACGCGTCGCGAGTCCTCTCTCCGGCGGGGCATCCTGCACAACGCCCATCAAACCGCCGACGGACACTGGGAGTGGAACTACGACCGGCGCAGCCATGCCCGCTCACGCGATGACGCGCCGCCCGTCGAGGGCCTCTCGCCGCTCTGGGAGCACTTCGCCGAAATCCGCTGCCCCATCACGCTCGTGCGCGGGTCGCTCTCGCCCGTGGTGGACGACGACGATGTCGCCGAGGCGCGTCGCCGTCAGCCCGACGTGCGTGTGGAGGTCGTGGATGGCGCCGGACACAGCATCCAGGGCGACCGCCCGGTGGAGCTGGCCGCGATCATCACGAGCGTGCTGAACTGACGATCTCGATGCGCCGGCCGAGGACCTCGGCCAGCAGCGCGCTGCGTTCGGTGGCCGCGTAGATCTCCAGACTCGTGTCGTCGCGACGACGGGCGTGCACCGTGATCACCAGACGACCGCGGGCGTCCGCGACGGAGACGCCGCGCACCCGGGCGTCGTGGCTGCGATCGAGACCGATGGCCACGCGCAGGAAACCGGCCAGCACCCGAATGATCTGCTGGTCGGCCAGATCGAGAGCAGCGAAGTCGGGGTGGCTGGGCTTCGGAGCGCTCTTGCGGTGGTAGCGCGCCACCTGGGCGATGATCTCGATCTCGTGATCGGAGAGACCGACGAGATCGGAATTGCGGATCACGTAGTACGAGTGGAGGTGATGGCGGCTGTGTGAAACCACGAGACCGACGTTGGCGAGCAGTGCTGCCGCCTCCAAGTAGTCTGCGCTCGCCGGGGCCAGACCGTGAAGCGATTGGGTCTGCTCGAACAACGAACCGGCGAGCCGGGCCACGGTGTTGGAGTGGGCGCGGTCGTCGTCGCAACGGTCGGCGAGCTGGCGAATGCTGCGCCGGGTGACATCCAGCAGCGGATGGTCGTGATCGGTCGCGGTGCGCTGCAAGGTGTCGAGCAGCACCCCCTCGCGCAGGGCGTAGTCGCTGAATGTGAAACGCTCGACCCCGAACACTGCGGCCACACCCTGCAGCACGAGAGCGCCCGCGACCACGATGTCCGCACGGGTGGCGTCCAGCCCCGGCAGGCGGCGACGCGTCTCGGGGGTGCGTTTGGCGACGAGTGAGTCGACCACTGCGTCCAGCTCGGCGGCGGTGAACTCGAAGCAGTTGAGCGTGCGCAACTCGGCCGCGCCGGTGGCGGCGTGCACCATCCGGGCGATGGTCTCGGCGGTGCCGGACGAGGCGATGGCGACATCGAAGCCGAGCTCGGCGATGTCGCGTTCCAACGGGCTCAGCGCGGAGCGAACGTAGTTGCGGCACGCCGTGATTGCTGCCTTCGACACGATGCCGCCCGGGAGGAACCGGTCGGTCAGGCGCACGGCGCCCAGCTTGAAGCTGCGCGCCGTGAGCGTTTCGCCGCGCTGGCCGACGAGCACCTCCGTGGAGCCGCCGCCGATGTCCACCATCAACAGGCGTTGGTCGAACACGGGCACGGCCTGGAGGATGCCGAGGTGGATGAGCCGGGCTTCCTCCAGACCGGACACGACGTCGATCTCCACGTGCGCCTCATGGCGCGCCCGCGTGAGGAACTCCTCGGCGTTCTCCGCCTCGCGCACCGCACTCGTGGCGACGGCGCGGATGGTTGCGTGATGGCTGGCTGCGATCTGCTGCATTCGCTGCAGCGAGGCGATGCCCCGGTCCATGGCGTCGGGCTCGAGGTGCTTCATGTCCCCGCCGCCGTGACCGAGTCGGACCGTTTCCTTCTCGCGCGTGACGATCTCGAAGCCGCTGCCGACGCGGCGCGCCACGATCATGTGAAAACTGTTGGTGCCGAGATCGAGCGCCGAGAATGTCTCGCCGGCAGCATCCTGAGCCACGGCATCGGGCACGGGGTCGTTCAGATCAGCCGCCGTTGCTGATGCGGTTGTTGCACTCGCTGATCCCGCCAATGACGCCGGCGCGGAAGTAGTCGATCTTTTCGAAGGCACTGCCCATCGCGCTGCCGTTGATCGGGGCGTTGCTGAGCAGCGCCGTCTCCACGGCCTCGTCGAGGTCGCCGGGGGAGATGTACAGGCGGGTGTCGTCGATGACGCCATCCGCCGGCGGGATGGTGTCATGGGTCCAGGCACCCGTGAGGCAGTCGTCGATCAGCGAGCGGGGCTCGCCCTCGAGGTTGCTGCCGAGCTGGGTTTGTACGGCCTCACTCCAGGCATTGGAGATGATGTAACCAACGGAGAAGTCGCCGAACTTCTTGTAGAGCGTCTTCGCGTAGCCTTCGTCGAACGAGATCGAGTTGTCAGCCGGACAGTAGACGGCGTTGAACGGGTACTGCGCCTGGTCGATGCCGTCGCACGTCGGGAACGGCCCGTCGTGCGGGTACGGGGTGATGCTCGGGGCCTTGAACGATGTCACCCCGGCGGTCCAGAAGCGGATCAGATCGGCCTCGACCTGGGGGAGGATGTCGGCATAGGGAAGGTTGCCGCCGCTGTTGAACTCATCTTCGGTGCTGAACTGCAGGTTGAGCAGGGGCAACGGATCGGTCTCCATTGCCTTACAGGCATCGGCGCCGCCCTTGAAGCCGTTCTCGAACGCGCCCACCCGGTCGAAGGCGGTGCCGTGGGCCTGGCCTTGAAACACGTCCCCGCCGAGCGTCGGGTCCTTCACCGCGACCATGGCCGAGAGACCGCCCTTGATGTCGTCGTCGCCGAAGGTGAGCCGACTGGACTCGCCGCGGGCGACATGGGCGGTCCACGCGCCGGCAAAGCAATCCGCCTGCTGCTCCAGGTACACCACTGGTGTGTCGAACGTGTAGAAGTTCGCCCGGGCCTGGATGGCGTGACCGAACTCATGGGCGAACACCACACCCACGGCGCTGTCTCCGAAGGCCTGGGTCAGCGCCGGGATCAGGTCATAGTCGTCGTACGCCATGTAGTCGCCGTTGCCGCAGTAGAAGGCGTTGCCCTGGGCGATGTACTGCTCAGCGGGATCACTGGGGCAGCCGGTCGGGATCGCGGTCCCGCTGCGATCGGGATAGCTGGCCCAGATACCCCCGGACAGATCCTCGTACGCCGCGTCGTATGTGGCGGGGAACGTCTCCCGCCAGAAGTCTTGGAGGTCGGCGAGCGAGGCCTGGAGGAAGTCGTCGTAGGGCTGCGGCTGTTTGTTTGCGCCGAAGTCGATGATGGCGTTGTTGGGATTGTCCTCCACGCTGACGGGAGGGGGCGTGGTGCCGTTGCTGTCGGGGATCGACACGTCGGTGGACGGGCTGTCGGTGGACGGGCTGTCGGTGGAAGGGCTGGCCGTGTCGGGGACCGCCGTGCCGGGCGCCGACGAGCTGTCACCTGCATTCGACCGGTCGGCGGTCAACCCAGGATTGGTCGAGCCGCACGCGGCCACGGTGAGACATCCGGCAACAGTGAACACGAACATCTTGCGGCCCATGGGGCCGAGCTTACGGCAACACCCTCGGCTCGCGCGGACTGAAAGCGCTGGTACCGTCTGCGCGCGATGGAGCCCGGGCACAGGTCAGCGCATCGGCGTTTCCGCCGTCACGACTCCACAAACGGGTGTTGGCCCGCTCCGTGCGTACTCGTGGCCTTCGCGGTGTTTGCTGCAGCGTGCACGAGCGGCAGTGCCGCGCCGCCCACCACGCGCGACGACTCGATCGGACCGACTGTAATTCCTGGCTCGACGATCGAGCCCCTGCCAGATGGCGCGCCGGGCTCGGTCCCGGAGACCGGGGGGACCGGCACTGGCGGATCCGGCGGCTCGTGGCACGTGGACACGTCGGCGTGCCCCGCCGCTGTCACGGCATCCATCGCCGGCACGATCGTCATCGGCTCTGTGGCGCCGCAGACCGGCGGGCTGATCAGCGCCGTGTACGCCCCGGTGATCAAGGGGTTCCAGGCGTACATCGACATGGCCGACCAGCAGCGGGTGCTCGGCGATGTCGGTCTCGACCTCGTCGTCGCTGACGACCAGGGTGACCCCGCACTGACCCCGGTGGCGGTGAGCGGCCTGCTCGCCGCCGGAACGTCGGTGGTCAGCGGGATTATCGGTTCCGCCAACAACCTGGCCGTGCGCAGCCGGCTCAACGACGCGTGCACCCCCCAGTTGATGGCCCTTGGCACGTCCGCGCGCTTCGGCGATGTCATCGCTGCGCCGTGGACAGTCGGGGCACTGGTGCCTGTGACAGTTGAGACCACCGTCTACGTCAACTCGATCGTGCGGTCGCAGGGGGAGGACGCCCGGGTGGCACTGCTGGTGACCGACGACGGTGACGGCCAGACCTTTGCCAACTCCTTCACCTCGGCGGCGGGGGACACCTCGATCACCATGATCGGTCACCAGACCGTGGAGCCCAACGTGATCGATCCGCCGAACCGCCAACTGTTGGAGATCGCATCGACCAAGCCGGACACCATCGTCGCCTCGCTCACGGGAGCCGCGTGCGCCACATTCCTGACCGAGCTGGCCAAGGTCCGGCTCGCGCTCGGCGATTGGAACCCATCCGTGTACATGTCGGGCGGTTGCGCCGACCCGTCGATCCTCTCGCTTGCCGGGTCTGCCGCGGACGGCGTGCTCACGTCGTCGAACCTGCGCACCGATGATCCGACGTTCGAGGGCGCGATGGCCGCCGCCGGGGTGACCAACGGCCTCGCCGCGGCAGCGGAGGGATGGACCGCCGCCGAGGTCACCGTGGCCATCTTGGGCCAAGCCCAGCGGTCGTCTGCCGGCCTGACGCAGGCATCCATCATCGACGCTGCGCGCAACCTTTCCTATACGCCCACCCTTGCCCGACCCGGTGTGCAGTACACCACCAACGGGCTCGATGACGCCTTCCCCGCGGAGTCGCTCCAGGTGATTCGCTACGACGCCACGGCGCACGTGTTCAGCGATATCGGTCCGCTCGTCGCCCAGTTCGAGAGCTGAGCCGAAACGCCGCTGTCGCACGGCTCGGCCGCTGCAGCGACGGCGTAGTTAGATGACGCCGATGGCACGGCGCACTCCTGTGAAAAAGTCACTCGGGCGGCCGCGCGACGCCAGCAGCACCGAGACTCGACACGACCTGCTCGAGGTGGCGCGACGGATCTTTGCCCGTGACGGCTACGGCGCCACCACCAATCGCAGCATCGCCGAGGAGGTGGGCATCACGACGGGTGCGATCTACCACTACTTCCCCTCCAAGGCCGACCTGTTCGCAGCCGTGTACGAGCAGGTGCAGACCATCGTGTACGACCGGTTCGCCGTCGCGGCGGCCGAGCCCGGCACGCTCACCGAGCGGTTCGGTCGGGTGCTGGACGCAGCCGTGGATCTCAACCGCAGTGACTCTTCGCTGGCGGGCTTCGTGGTGACTGTGCCGACGGAAGTACAGCGCCATCCCGAGCTCGCTGGCCTCGTGGCCGAACGCCAGAGCCGCACTGCTGCGTTCGTCGCCGGACTGGTGGCTGATGCTGTGGCCAACGACGAGTTCCACGATGGCGTGGAACCTGATGCCGTCGTGGACATCATCGTCGTGGTGATCTCCGGGCTCGCCACGTTCTCCACCGTGAACGGCGACCCTGACCGCCACGCCGCCGCCGCCCGAGCGCTGCGGCGATTCCTCGACGGAGCGCTCGTTCGTCGCGGAGCGTCGCGCGAGCTCTGAGACCCGGTCTCTGAGACCCGGTCGGGGCGACCCGTCGCTACGACTGGGTGACGCAGCCGACGGCCTCACGGCCGATGGCTTGCAGCGGTGCGGCGTCCCCGGCCGCGATCGTGGCCGAATCGAGCTTGACGACGATGGCCTGCAAACAGTCCTCGTCAACGGAGAGACCCTGGGCCTGCAGACTCGATGTGATCTGGGCGAGGATCGCCGCCTGTGCGGTGCTGAGATCACCCTCTGCCGGCACGGTGCCCACCGCATCGCCACCGCTGCAGTTGAACAGGTCCACGAGCAACGCCTGTCCACCTGCGCTCAGCGATTCGGTGTCGAGGTTGTCTTTCGATGCCGAGGCCTGGAGCACCTTGAAGTCGTCGTCGGAGAACTTGGCCACGACCTTGGCCACGCAACCCTTGTCGACTGCGACGCCGGACTCGTCGGCGCTCTTGACGAGCGCGTCCGTGACGGCGCCCCGACTCGGGCGGTCATCGCTGCAGCCGGCGGCGGCGACGAGAGCGAGGGCGGCGACGCAGGCGCCGAGTCGACGGATCTTCATGATGATGCCTCCCCAAACAGGCGAACGAGCTAAACCTAGCGACCGGTGCCGTGCGTGGTGTTCATCTGCACCCACAGCAGAGCCGTGAGCGTCAGCCCGTCGCCGATCCGCCCGGCGGCGATCTCGGCCCGGATCGTGTCCCAGCTGAGCCACTCGACGCGTTCGGACTCGCTGGGATCCGTGGGGTCGCCGACGTGCTCGGCCGAGGACGTGATGAACAGGTTGAACGCGCCGTCACAGCTCCCGTTGTAGGGGAAGTAGCGCCCGATCGGGCGCAGCAAACCCGGCCGCCAGCCGGTCTCCTCCAGCGTTTCGCGAGCGGCTGCCACGATCGGAGTCTCGCCCTCGTCCACCCGCCCGGCGGGCACCTCCCAACCCCACGTGTCGGTGGCGAAGCGGTGCCGCCACAGCAGCAGCACGCCGCGCTCGGGATCGTCGACCACCGTGCCGGCGGCCTCGGCCGGCATGCGGATCACGTGGTGGTCGAACCGTTCCCCGCCGGGGATCTCGATGTCGGTGAGGGCGAGGCTCACCCACGGGCTCTCGTAGATCGTCCGCTCGCCGTGCACGATCCACTTCACGCAGGCTCCCCCAGTGGGACGCGAGACGTCCGCGAGCGACGCAGGGAATCGATGGACACCGCCGCCAGACCGATCCAGACGAGGGCGAATCCGAACACGCGCACGGCGTTCAGGCGCTCGTGGTAGGCGAGCCAACCGAGCAGGAAGTTGATGGTCGGCACGATGTACTGCACGAGCGCCATGATGGTCAGCGGCAGGCGTTGCGCCGCCATTGCGAACATCAGCAGCGGGATGGCGGTGACCACGCCGGTGAGCGAGATCAGGATCCAATCGCCTGCCGATGCCGTGTGCGGCGCGCTGTCGGCACGGGTCAGTTCGAACAGCACCAGGGCGACCGCGGGCAGGAACAACACGAGGGTCTCCGCAGTGAGGCTCTCCGTGGCCGACAGCGGTGACTGCTTCTTGATGTAGCTGTACGCCACCCAGGTTGCGGCGATGATGAGCGACACCCATGGCACCTGGCCATAGCCGATGGTGAGCACCACCACCGCGGCCACCGCCAGCACGAGCGCGGCGCGCTGCACAGCGTGCAACGTCTCGTGCAGGACGAACACGCCGGCCACCATCAGACCGATCGGTGTGATGAAGTAGCCGAGCGCGGTTTCGATCACACGCCCGTGCACCACCGCCCAGACATAGGTCGTCCAGTTCACTGTCAGCACCAGCGAGGCGATCGTGATGCGCCGCAGCAGCGCAGGTTCGCGGAGCCGTGTGAGCAGTGGCCGGAGCCGGCCGGTGGCACCCATGTACGTGCCCATCAACAACGCCGAGGAGGAGATCCGGTAGCCGATCAGCTCGAACGCGTCGAAGTGCTTCAACTGCTTCCAGTAGATGGTGACGAGGCCCCAGAACAGGTAGGCCGCGCATCCCCACAGCAGCCCACTGCGCCGAGCCGCCGCTACAGCGTCCGGGTGTGGGTCGGCGACGGACTCCGCATCGACGGCCGTCACGACGTCCAACCGGTCTGCTCGGGATCGAACGAATCAGCCATGGTTCGTAATGTACGACCCGGGGTCGGCCTTCCCTATGGTTCCGACGTGATCGAACGCCACCTACCCGTCTGTGTCAAGACATTGGTCGACCGCTGGCCACTGTCTTGACGCGGAGCCGCTCACACCGCCGACGTGGCCAGGTCCTGCGGGGTGAAGCGCCTCATGCGCTGATCACGACGAGGAACTGTCCACCGCCCGGCTCGACGGCGGTGGTAATGTCCATGTCCGGCGCGAGCCGGGACAGCCGATCACCCAACCATGTCGCCGCATCGCGCGCGTCAGCCTGGCTGGTGCAGCGGCCCATCACCTCGCGTCCGCCCCTGCGATGTAAGCGATCGACGGTTGGGATGATGGGCGCCGGATCGGCGACGAACAGGTGTGGCGGCCAAGGCACCACGGCAGCCACAGCGCCCTTGCGGGTGTTGCAGCCGCGGTGGGCGAGTCGCTCCGTACCGGCGGCCGGCCCGCTCTTCCCCGACGCCTGCCTGCCGGTGGATTTGGCGGTCGATCTGGCGCGGGCCTTGGTGATCACGCTGTCGATGCTGGGGCCGCGCGGATCGTTCACCGACATCTGCGGATCGATGGTCTCGTCGCAGATCCAACATCGCCAGCCATCGGCGGCACCCACGTCCTCGAGCCGGCTCATCGTCGCCCGGGGCCGGCCATCGGCCCAGTCATCAGCCCAGTCATCGCTCCGGCGTCCATGGCGCACCATACCGCGGTGTGGCAAGTTGACAGCCGTGAAGATCGTCGTCGCCCCTGACCCCGCAGCGGCTGCTGCAGAGGCCGCCATGTGGATGGCTCGCCGGATCCGCTCCGCCGTGCGGTTGCGGGGGATATGCCGTGTTGCCGTCAGCGGCGGCTCAACACCGGCGCTGATGTTCGATGCACTTGCGACGATGCAACTCCCGTGGGCGCAGGTGCACGTGTACCAGGTCGACGAACGGGTGGCGCCAGATGGCGACGCCGATCGCAACGCCGTGCAGCTGCACACCCACCTGGGCGAGCAAGCACCGTTGCCCAAGGCGAACCTGCACCTCATGCCGGTGACCGCGAAGTCATTGGCCCGCGCCGCAACGAGCTATGCCGATGCGATCGGTGAGTCGCCACTCGACATCGTCCACCTCGGCCTGGGCGACGACGGTCACACCGCTTCGTGGCCACCCGGCGACGACGTGATCGACGCCCCGGGAGCCGTGGCGATCAGCGGCGAGTTCAACGGTCGCGTGCGGATGACGATGACCCCGGCGTTGGTGAACGCGGCGCGGGCCCGCATGGTGTTGGTGGTGGGCGTCGGCAAAGCCGCGCCGCTGGCCGGGTGGCTGCTGCACCGGGTGGCTCTCCCTGTTGGGCGCGTGCGCCGTACGCACACCACCGTGATCGCCGATGTGGCTGCCGCAGCGGGCCTCGGCGGGGGTCTCCAGAGCATTGGACGCCTGCGGTAGGGTCGCCGCCGTGGACATCACCGCGACCTCAGCCTGGGCGGCGATGCTCGCTCATCACCACGATGCTCCGGTACCTCACCTGCGCGAGCTGTTCGCCGGCGACCCGGGCCGAGCCCCCGCTTTCACCCGTCATGCCGCCGATCTGCGCGTCGATCTCTCCAAGCAGCGCATCACGTCCGAGACGCTCAGCCTGCTGCTTGCGGTCGCCGCGGCGGCCGGCGTGGAGGCTCGCCGCGATGCGATGTTCGCCGGTGAGCGGATCAACACCACCGAGGTCCGCGCCGTGCTGCACACTGCGCTGCGGGCCCCGCGAGGCACCGTTGTGGAGGTCGTCGATGCGGACGGCACGGCCCACAACGTGGTCCCGGACGTGCACGAGGTACTGGACCGGATGGGTGCGTTCGCAGACCGCGTCCGCAGCGGGGCGTGGACCGGCCACACCGGCGAACGGATCACCACCGTCGTGAACATCGGCATCGGCGGAAGCGACCTCGGTCCGGCGATGGCATACCGTGCTCTGTGGGCCTTCAAGCACCCGGAGATCGAGTGCCGATTCGTGTCGAACGTGGACGGGGCGGACATCGCCCAGAACGTTGCCGACTTGGATCCCGCCCGGACCATGTTCGTCGTCTCCTCCAAGACCTTCACGACCATCGAGACCCTCACCAACGCCGGCACGGCGCGCGACTGGTTGCTCGCCGGCCTCGGCGGTGACACGGCCGCAGTCGCCAAGCATTTCGTCGCCGTGTCCACGAACGCCGAGAAGGTGGCCGCGTTCGGCATCGACACGGACAACATGTTCGGGTTCTGGGACTGGGTCGGCGGCCGGTACTCGGTGGACTCGGCGATCGGACTCTCGCTGATGATCGCCATCGGACCGCAGGCATTCGGCGATTTCCTGGCCGGCTTCCGCTCGATCGACGAGCATTTCTGCACCGCGCCGCTGGACCAGAACGTGCCGGTGCTGATGGCGATGATCGGGATCTGGAACAGCAACGTCCTTGGCGCGCAGAGCCAGGGCGTGATGCCGTACGCGCACGAGCTCAGCCGTTTCGCCGCCTACCTCCAGCAGCTCGACATGGAGAGCAACGGCAAGGGCGTCCACCGAGATGGCACGCCGGTGAGAACCGACACCGGGCCCATCGTGTGGGGTGAGCCGGGCACGAACGGCCAACACGCGTTCTATCAGTTGCTCCACCAGGGCACCCGCCTCGTGCCGGTCGACATGATCGGCTTCGCAGACCCGAACCATCCCTACCGCGAGCATCACGATCTGCTGATGGCCAACCTGTTCGCGCAGACCGAGGCACTGGCGTTCGGTAAGACCGCTGCAGAGGCCGAGGCCGAAGGCATCCCGGCCCTCCAGGTGCCGCACCGGGTGTTCACGGGCAATCGTCCGACGACCACGATCCTCGCCCAGCGGTTGACGCCGCGCATCCTCGGGGAGTTGATCGCGCTCTACGAGCACAAGGTGTTCGTGCAGGGTTGCGTGTGGGACGTCAACAGCTTCGATCAGTGGGGAGTCGAGCTCGGCAAGGCGTTGGCCAATCGGATCACACCGGAGCTGACCGGTGCCGAACCTCTGGCAGGCGTCCATGACAGCTCGACCAATGCGTTGATCGGGTGGTACCGAGCGCAACGAGGTGGATCAGACACCTGAGTCGAGGGGTTCGCGCCGGTTGCGTCAGCACCTTCGGAAAATGGCGATGACGGCGTGATCGTGATGGTCGCTGCCCGGCACCTCGACCTCGACGATTCGGGGATCCAGACCACGGATCCGGCCGGCGGCGCGTTCGTCGTCCAGCACCTCGGCAAAACCGTGCTCCTGGAAGTACTCGGCGTCGATGCCGATCGCAAACAGCGCACCGGGACGGCCGAGTGGGATCAGAGTGCGCAGCGTCTCCGCACCCAGATGTCCATGGGCGAACGCACCTGCGCTGATGACGCCCGAGTAACTGCCGGGCGCGAGGTCGTCTCGCTCGCCGAGCTCTTCGCTCACGTCGGCCTCCACGAGTTGCCGGTACAGCGGCGCGCCGTCGGGCCGCCGCCTGGCCCCGGCCTGGGCCAGCATCCCTGCGGAGATGTCCACTCCGTCGATCATCCAGTCGACGCCTTCACCCGCGGTGTCGCGCACCAGCGCGACCGCGACGAGTCCTGTGCCGCAGCCGACGTCGAGGACCGTCCCGTGGAGGTTTCCGGCGAGATCGGCGAACTCCCCGCCCACGTGATCGGCGAGCAGGTATCCGCTCATGCGATCCTCACCGCCGGCGTCCCGGCGTCCACCACGTATGTGGCATACGTGCTCACCGTCGAGTCCGGCACCAGCACCGAGTCCACGATTCGGTAGTCCGCTGTCCATGTCGCGGGGGTCACGGTGTGCAGCGTGTAGCCGCGGTGGGCGAGCTCGGCATCGACGATCTGCTTGAACGACTTCACCAGCCCGGCGGCGTCCGGCGGCACCAGCCCGGCAGACGAGATCGAGGTGTCCACGAACTCCACGGCCACCGGCGTGCCGTCGCCGCCGCCCCGGCTGGCTCCGGCCTCCAGCACCGCCACACCGGCGAGGTGGATGTCGCCGCTCAACACGATCGCATTCGCCACCTGCTCGTCGGCGAGATGCTGCAGAATGCGCTGTCGGTCCTTCGGGTAGCCGTCCCACTGGTCGTAGTTGAGGATCGCGCCATTGAGCGAGATGTCGGCCATCACCACCTGTTGGGCGATGATGTTCCACGTGGTTCCCTGCTTGCCGACGGTGTCGACCAGCCACTCCTCCTGCTCGGTGCCGGTGAGCGTGCGGGCATCGTCGTCGGTCTCCGCACACGGCGGATCGAGGTTGAACGTGACGTCGCCGCAGGCCTGATCCGTGCGGTACTGGCGAGTGTCGAGCAGGGCCATTCCCATCAGGTCCCCCCACGTGACGGCGCGGTACATGCGGTACTCGCCGGTGACGGCCGGTGGATCGAGTCGCACCGGCTGGTGCTCCCACCACGCCTGGTAGGCGGCCTGCCGGCGGGCCACGAAGTCCGCGGCGTCGGCAGCGTCCTGCGGGGTGGTGCCGGCGTAGTTGTTCTCGACCTCGTGATCGTCCCAGATGACGAACCACGGGCACGCCTGGTGCGCGGCCTGGAGATGGGGGTCGGTCTTGTACAGGGCGTAGCGGTCGCGGTATCCGGCGAGATCCTTCGGCTCCGGCGTGCCGTGACTGCGGACAGAGCCGCCGACGCCGATCTCGCGGGAGGCGCCTTCATAGATGTAGTCGCCGAGCCAGACGAGGAAATCGAGCGGCTGCTCGGCGATGTCGCGATGTGCCGTGTAGAAGCCGTTCTCGTAGTTCTGGCAGCTCGCCGAGACAAAGGTTGCGGATGAGGCTGCGCCGGCCGGGGCGAGGCGGGTGCGGCCGACGGGGCTCGTGTACGTGCCCACCCGGAAGCGATAGAACAGCGGGCCGGCCGGGGGTGCGGCGAGTGTGGCGAGCACGTGCACGCTGTGGGCGTGTTCGGGTGTGGCGATCTCGGTACCACTCGCAACGATGTTCGTGAAGGCCTCGTCGGCGGCGACCTCCCACCTCACGCCGACCTCGGCGTCCGGCATGCCCCCGCCCCGCAGGGGATCCGGGGCCAAGCGGGTCCACAGCACGACGCTGGCGGCATCCGGGTCACCTGACGCCACACCGAGGGTGAACGGGTCGCCCGACAGCTCCGGCACTGCGAGCGTGATCGTGGTGCCCGGTGCCTGAGTGGTTGATGGTTCTGTGGTTGATGGTTCTGTGGTTGGTCCTGCGGTTGTCGCCGGTTCTGTGGTCGCAGGCGGTTCGGTGGTGGCCGGCTCGGCGGCGTCGTTGGAGGTGCAGGCCGAGATCGCCGTGCCCGCGCCGAAAACGACGGATCCGACCAGGAACATTCGACGAGAGATGGGCACCACGCCGGACAGTCTTACCTCTACGCTCCGGAGATGCCTGAACCACTGGAGCGGATGACCAACGTGTTGGCCCTCCTGCTCGAGACCCGGCAGCCGCTCACCCTGCACCAGATCGCCGCTGAGCTGGTCGGTCAATACCCGCCCAACCACGCCGCGCTGCGGGGAGCGTTCGAGCGTGACAAGTCCGTGCTGCGCGAGATCGGGGTGCCCATCGAGCAGGTCGTGCTCTCTGGCGACCAAGCCGGGCAGACCGCCTACTGGATCGATCGGCGCCGGTACGAGCTCGCCGACCTGGACCTGACCGATGACGAACGGCGAGCCCTGCAGCTGGCGGTTGCGGCAGTGCGCACCGACGAGGCCTGGGGCCGCGAGGGTCTGTTGAAGCTGGGCGCTGGCGGCGAAGGACCGTCGCGTGCGGTGGCGGCCACCGTGCCGACGTTCGAGGCGTTGCCCCCGCTGCGCGAGGCGATTGCCGGGCGTTCCACGGTTGGCTTCGAGTATCGCAACATCCTACGCTCGCTGGACCCCTATGGGCTGCTGCTGCGTGACGGATACTGGTACGTGATCGGTCACGACCACCAGCACCGCGAGGTGCGCACCTTTCGCGTCGATCGCATCGTTGGTTCGGTCTCGGCCGGTCCCACCGCGGCCTTCACCCGGCCGGACGATTTCGACATCCGCACCGTGTTCCCGTCCGACCCCAAGTTGCTGGGCGAGGCCGAGCACGAAAGCGAGCGTGCTGTGGTGCGCATCTCGCCGGCACGCGCTGCGCTCGTGGCCGGTGAGGTCGGCGAGGCAGCCGTCGTGGCCCGGCACGACGATGGATCGATCGACGTCGAGGTGCCGTGCGTCAACCGCGACGCGTTCCGTACCTGGGTGCTCGGTCTCACCAGCCATGCTGTGGTGCTGCAGCCCCAAGACGTGCGTGACGACGTCATCGAGTGGCTTCGTGCCGTCGTGTCCTCGCGAGGAGCCCACTGATGGCCCGACGCGGTCCTCGACCGGCGCCAGAGCGTCTCCGCCGGCTGCTGGTGATGCTGCCGTGGCTGATGGAGCGCGGCGAGGTCTCGTTGGCGGAGATGGCAACACACTTCTCCCTGGCGGCCAACGAGGTCGTGGCCGATCTGGAGCTGGCCTCGATGTGCGGCCTGCCGCCCTTCGTGGACGAGATGATCGACGTGTTCATCGACGAGGGCAGGGTGTTCACCGGGATCCCGCGGGTGTTCACTCGTCCCTTGCGGCTCACTGCACCCGAGGGATTCGCGCTGCTGACCGCAGGTCGGGCGGCGATGGCGATGCCCGGTGCGGATCCGTTGGGTCCGCTTGGTCGCGCCCTCGACAAGCTGGCCGCCACCCTCGGCGACGACGGAGTGGTCGTCGAGTTGGATCGCCCCCCGCTCGCCGACGTCGTCGCCGAGGCAGCCGTCGCCAGCCGTTGCCTGGAGATCACCTACTGGACTCCGTCGCGTGACGAGGCCGCCGAGCGGGTCATCACGCCGCGCGCCGTCTTCGCTGATCGTGGCCACTGGTACGTCCTGGCCGACGATCAGCGCAGCGGCAGCGAGCGTTCGTTTCGGATCGATCGCATTCTCCAAGCCCGACCGACGGGTGACAGCGACGAACCCCGCGCCGTGGTTCTGCCCGACACGTCACGCTGGTTCGCCGACGACGCCGACATCGAGCGCGTCACCGTGCGGTTGCCGACCGAGCTGACCTGGATGATCGAGCGCTACCCCGTGGACTCCCTGCAGGTCGATGCTTCTGGCACCGGGGTGTCGCTCGCGGAGATGCCGGTGGCGAGCGAGCAGTGGCTGCAGCGGTTGTTGCTCCGCCTCGGCCCACGTGCCGAGCTGGTCAGCCCGCAACGATGGAGCGACCTCGCGGCTCAGGCTGCGGCGGAGGTCCTGGCCGGTTACGACGTGGTGAACTGGGACAGCTGATCCACTGTGGTCACCCCATGGGCCCGCAGCAGGTGAGGCAGCACGGCAGCCGTGGCGAGCGCGTCCTCCAGCGCATCATGTGGGCGCTCGTTGGCGATGCCGTAGCGCGCCGTGACATCGGCCAACCGGTGGGAGAGTTGGCGATGGGGGTCCAGCCGGCGCGACATGCGCAGCGTGCACAGCTGTGGGTCGAGCGACAGCGTGGTCCCGTTGCGCCCGGCCAGCCGACGCAGGAACGCGGCGTCGAAACCGGCGTTGTGCGCCGTGAACGTACTGCCGTCCAGGCGGCGAGCGAGTTCGGCCACCACCGTGCTGGCCGGAGGGGCGGTCCGCAACTCGGCGCGGGTGAGGCCGTGGATGTGGCGCGGGCCGAGTCGGAACCACCAGCGATGACGGGGCCGAACCAGGCTGGACCAGCGGTCGACCTCCATCCCGTGGCCGTCCACGGTGACCACGGCGGTGACGACGGCGACCTGAAGCACTCGGTGCCGGCGGGTGGACAAACCCGACGTCTCGACATCGACCACGGCGAAGCGCACCTGGGTGATGGCGGTGGCGTCGGACACGACCGGGTTCATGCAACCCACCATACGCGACGGGTGCGCGACCGATCAGACGGCGTGGTCGTTGGTGCGTGACCGCAGCCCGATGGGTGCCGAAACGGTGTACCCAAGGAGGTGGCGGGTCTCTTCGGATTCGCCACCCCAGTAGCCGTACTCGTGCTGAGCGCGGGCGTGCTCCCGACACGGTGCGACCACCGGGCACACGGCACACAGCGCTGAGGCCCGCGATTCACGGCGGGCCCTGGCCTCCGGGCGTTCGGCCCGACGCGGGAAGAACAGGTTGGTCCGGCCCTTGCACGCTGCCTCGTCTCGCCAGGTCGCCTCTGCTTCGAGTGCGGCAAGAGATATGCACACTTCCGCCGTGAGGGAAGTGGCTGCGAGGGATGCGGTGGTCATGGTCGCCATTGCATTTAACACTAATTCATCCGGAGCAATCCGGCAAGGGGAAATCTGCTGTCAGAGCAGCTCCGCGGCGAGGCTGGCGACCTCGCTGCGCTCGCACGCCGACAGCGTGACATGACCGAAGCAGGCCTGCCCGGCGAAAGCCTGGATGAGCACCGCGAGGGCATTGTTGGATTCGCCCATGTACGGCGCATCGATCTGGCTGGTGTCCCCGGTGAAGACCACCTTTGTGCCGTCGCCGATGCGCGTCAAGATCGTCTTCAGCGTGGTGGGCTCCAGGTTCTGGGCCTCGTCCACCACCACGAACTGGCGATGCAGCGAGCGACCACGCAGGAACGTCACCGACTCCAGGGAGAGCTGGCCGCGGGTCGTCAGCTCCTCCATCAGGCTGCGCGCGTCACGGCTGTTGCGTTGATCGGTGAGGGCGACGATCGAGTCGTGGATCGCAGACATCCACGGATCGAGCTTCTCGTCCAAACCGCCAGGCAGGAACCCGACGTCGGCGCGCCCCACCGGCACGAGCGGGCGGTAGATGGCCAGGCGCTCGAACGCGCGTCGTTCGACGACGTGCTCCAGGCCGGCGGCGATGGCCATCAAGGTCTTGCCGGTGCCGGCGCGACCGTCGAGCGCAACGACGCTCACGTCAGGATCGAGCAGCAGCTCGAGCGCAAAGCGCTGCTCTTTCGACCGGGGGCGCAGACCCCAGGCCTCCGGCGCGGTGTGACCGAGGACGCGGAGCTCTTCGCCGCGACGGCGCACGAGAGCCGACTGCGAGCCAGAGCGCAGGATCGCGAATCCGTTCTCATGCAGGTCGGTCGCTTCGGCGATGTCGTCAACGGCGATGTCACCGTCGGTGTAGAGGCGATCGATCTGCTGGTGCTCGGCCTGCAGCGTGACCCACCCGACGTGGCGGGTGTTCGCGGCGCGTCCGGCCGGGTGGTGCTCGGTCGCCTCCACCCCGAGGTGGGCGGCTTTGATACGCAGTGCGGCGTCGTTCGAGACCATGCGGGTGGGTGCGTGGTTCGCCTGGCCGAGCGCTGCGCCGATGATGCGGTTGTCGGGCTTGTCGGCGTCGAGGCCGTGCTCTTTGAGGAGGTGCCTCTGGATGCCGTTGATCTCGATCTGCAGGGTGCCGTGCCCGGCGCCGATGGGCACCGGTGTGGCCAGCGAACCGCCGTGGCGGATGCGCAGGTCCTCGATCGTCCGAAGCGCCGTGCGCGCCGCGCGGCCGACGTCGTCGGGACGGCTCTTCAACCCGTCGAGCTCTTCGATCACCGTGAGCGGGATCACCACGTCCACGTCACCGAAGCCGGTGATGCAGCCGGGGTCGGCCACCAGCACCGAGGTGTCGATCACGCATCGGGTTCTGGGGGCAGTTCGCTGGGCTGCCTCTCGGGAGGCGGACGCATCGACGTCTGCGGACAGGACAGCACGAACCGGCACGAGATCGGTCACCGACACCCCTTTGGAACCCACGAGGATTTAATGCCTCAGTCATAGCTCCTGCAACGACGCCGGTGGTGGACGCTGAGATGAACAGCTGGTTACGCAACGATCCGCATCAGCAGACCTCGCTCGTCGCGCTGGCCAACATCGCCGCCGAGATCGCGGTGCTGCCCGCCGGCGAAGCGCTCGGCGGTCCAGAGCACCGCATACGCGTCGAGTACGTCGTCACGAGTGGCCCCGCGCGGGGTGGACGGGAGGGGTCCGAACACCTGCTCCAGCAATGCCGTTCGCACCGCCCGTCCCTCGGCGGTGTGCTTGGAAACCAAGGGCTTGCCGCTGTTCATGACGGCGAACGAGCACTCTGGATGGACCTCCACCACCCGGTCCTCATCCGCGGTTGAGATCGCCGCATCGAGCTCGGCGATCTTGGGCAGGATGTGCCACGCCTGGAGCGAGATCTTCTTGCCGGTGGCATCCGCCGATAAAGCGCACGCGTCGGCATAGTCGGCGGCGCCGAGGACCGCCCTCGCCGGCGTCGAGAAGATGGTGCTGCCCCGTGGAGACAGGAACCGGCGCGCCGCTCGATCGGCCGCTCGATCACCGTGGCCCGGCAACCCGATCGGCATGTCCACGCCAACGGCGCGATGGCGTTGTTCCAAGACGCCGGTGACCGAGTCGACGACCTCAACGCCCGCTCTGGTGGCGACAACCCAACCGGCACGGCACCCGTCGAGGCCCGCGCACGTCTCGGCGCGCGGCACGCCGAACAGGTCGAGGCACGGACCCAGCCCCTCCACGACGATGTCATCGCGTCGTGTCTGCGCCCATGTCTCGCGGCTGATCCGGAACAACGACATCTCCCGCGCGGTACCGCGGCTGAGCATCCGGCGCGTGCCGATCATCTCGTAGCCGAGGCGGCGGGTGACCCCGAGTGACTGGGCGTTGTCCGACCACGCGTCGGTGAGGGCGTACTGAGCGCCGAGGCCGGCGAACACCAGATGCAGGATTGCGGCGCGCATCTCCGTTCCGAGGCCACGACCCTGCTCGGGACGGAGCAGGAACGAGCCGGTCGTGGCCTCACCGAGACGGGCGAACTCGATGGCTTCTGCCGATTGGGCGCCGACGATCCGGCCGTTCTCGACAACAACGAGGTTGCAGTGCCAGTGCTCGGGCCGCCAGGTGGCGCGCAGGCCCCAATGGAACTGCATCGAGCTGCGCTGCTGAAGCGGTGGGGCGACATCTGTCCACTCGAAAGCAAAGGGCATCCACGCGGGATCGTGGATGCCCTCGGTCACCGATCGCTGGGCGATGTCGACGATGTCGGCGTCGCTGGGATAGCGCAGTTCGATGCGCGGCGTGCGGACCCGAAGCCCGAACAGCGGCCAGTGATCGTCTCGTGACATGACTGAAGTGAACCTCAGCCCGTTGACGTGGGCAAACCCTTTTCACTTGGTTGCATTTGCAACTACAGAAATGCTTGTATTCGCGTCGCGAACCCTGTTCGATGTGCAACGCGTAACGCTCCGTTCACCAAGGAGAAATCAGGAAAATGACAAAAGCAGAATTGATTGATGCAGTGGCAGCGAAGGCCAACGTGAGCAAGGCAGATGCCGAGCGCACGCTGGGTGCCTTTTTCGATCAGGTGGTCGCGTCGGCGAAGAAGGACGACAAGATCGCTTGGCCGGGGTTCGGCTCGTTCAGCACCGGCAAGCGCGCGGCGCGCACGGGTCGCAACCCCCAGACCGGCGAGCCGGTGAAGATCAAGGCATCGAAGACGATGAAGTTTACGGCGAGCTCCACGCTCAAGGCCGCACTCAACCCAACCAAGAAGAAGTGACACAGGAATAACCGAGAAAGGAAGAGACGTGGCAGCAACCAAGAAAGCCCCGGCAAAGAAGGCAACACCCGCAAAGAAGGCTGCACCTGCGAAGAAGGC
>JAYTSB010000215.1:0-3626 GCA_043745825.1 Actinomycetota bacterium
CCAACGGCACCATCCAAACCACCGGACCACCCCACGCCCAACAGGCGGCATGACCACGAGACAGGTCGGGCACGCTGGCGACGGGCCCTCCTGATCTCATCGGGCGATGCCGAGGTGTACGGAGTGAACGTCACCGAGTGTCAGGTGACGCCCCAATTCAGCCTTCGACATCGAAGAGCGGCCGGCGACGATGCGGTGCTCGACAAGAGCAAGATCGCCTACAGCAGATCGATCGCGAGGGCGGCGCGGCGGCCTTCGAGGACGGCTTCGTGCAACGTGCGCGGGGCCACGCAGTCACCGGCGCGGATCATGACGCCCGGCAGCGGGTCGGTGGGTAGCCGGAAGCCGCAGTCGACGACGGCGGAGCACGGGATGCTGCGCTGCTCGGCGGTGAAGCGGTCCTCCACCACGACGTGATCGGCATGCACGCTGCGCAGCAGCGAGCGGCGTTCGATGCGCACTCCGCACTGAGCGAGACGCACGTTCGCCGGCGCAAGGTCACCGGTGCGGCTGAGCTCGTTACCGGCGATGTTGTCCTGCGTGATCAGCACGGCGCGGGCGTCGAGGTCCTCGGCGAGGGCGACGCCGATCGGACCGCCGATGGGATCGAACACCACGATCGTGCCGTGGTCCGGCAGGCGCACCGCGCCCGAGCGGACCTCAGCCACGTCCAGCACCACGGCATCGTCGGCGATGTCGTAGGTGGCCACGCCCCGGCGCCCGCCGGTGGCCTGGATCACCACGGTGGACGACTGACCGGCCGGCACATCGGCGGCGGCGGTGCACTCGTTGGCGGTGCACTCGTTGGCGGTGTACTCGGTGGCGGTCTGCAGCTGCACGCCTTCGGCCACACACTCGGCGATGAGCCAGGTGACGAGTGAGCGCGCCGGGCCGGCAACGGCGGCCACACCGCCGGGGTCCTCGTTGCGCTCCACGATGCGCACGCGGTGGCCGCGGCGTGCAGCAACGCGCCCGGCCTCCAGGCCCGCAGGCCCGGCGCCCACCACCACCACATCGCGCGGCTCGGCGGTGGGTGCATACCAGTTCGGGTCTTCGGTCTCACGGCCGCTCGTGGGCTCGCCCACGCACGTGACGATGGGATTGCGGGCATCGCGCACCTGACACGTCTGATTGCAGCGGATGCATGGCCGGATGCGGTCCGGAGTGCCCGCCGCAAGCTTGGCCACCAGCTGCGGATCTGCGATCTGGGCACGGGTCATCTCCACGGCGTCGCACACGTCGTCAGCGATCGCCCACTCGGCCTGCTCGACGTGGACGACCGACCCCTGCAGGAACACCTTCGTCGGCGTCGTCGCGTTCTGCGCGAGGTTCTCGCGCAATGCGGCGGTGACGGGCCGGCAGATGCCGATGTTGAACGCCGGCCCCTCGTGGAAGTCGGGTCGGGTCTTGTCGATGCTGAAGATCGCGCCGCGCACCACCACCAGGTAGTCCACACCGCAACCGGCCAGCTCGGTGGCGATCGCCGGCGCCATGTCGGGGGTGATGCCGGCCCACGGGGCCAGCTCGTCGCACGACAGGCGCAGCCCCACGATCTGCTGCTCGCCCGCCGCAGCCCGGGCCTCGGTGAGGACCCGCCGGGCGAACTGCAGCCGATCCTGGCCCCAGATGTCGCCACGCTGGTTGGTCAGACCGGACAGGAACTGGCGGATCAGGCTGTGCTGGCCGGCGTTGATCTCCACGCCATCGCAGCCGGCTTGGACGGCGAGCGCGGTAGCGCCGGCGAACCCGGCGATCACCGCCTCGATGTCCTCGTCCTCCATCGACTTGGGCACCTCGCGACTGTTCACCTCCGGTACACGCGACGGCGCCCACAGCTCGCGTTGGCTGTACGCGGACGACCCCTGGCCGCCGGCGTGATCGAGCGAGGCGATCATCAGCGCACCGTGGTCGTGGCAGGCGTTGCTCAGCTGCGCCCAGCCGTCACCGCAACGTGCAGCGAGCGGGGCGCGCTCGTACGGCCAGTCGCTGTCGTGCACGCTGGCACCCTCGGCCACCACGATGCCGCACCCGCCGGCGGCGCGAGTGGCGTGGTAGCGCACCCAGCGCTCCGGCAAGGTGCGATGGTCGTCGGCGAGGTTGGTGACGTGGGGGCCGAACATGATCCGGTTCGGCGTCGTGCGTGCGCGCACCGTGAGGAGTTCGAGAAGCCGCATGGGTCACCCAGTCTTGTCGAGGGAGAGCTCTTCGCGCCTGATCAACCGCTTGATGTTGGCCCCGTGCTTGAGCAACACGAGGACGCCGAGCACGATGCTCGCCACGATCTCCCAGGCCGGTGCACCGAGCAGCGCCTCGCCCACGGGCAGCAGCACGACGATGGCCAGCGAACCGAGCGACGCCTTTTTCGTCAGCCGGGTGATCGCGAACCACAACGCGAGCAGGGCCGCAGACACGATGGGCTGCAGGACCAACATCGCACCACCCACCGTGGCCACGCCTTTGCCGCCGCGGAACCGCTTGCCCCCGAACCGGCGCAGCAACGGGAACATGTGCCCGAGCGCGGCCGCCGCAGCACAGATGTATCCCGCGTGGCGGTCGTCCAGCCACCAGCCGGCACCGGCTGCAACGGCGCCCTTGGCCGCGTCGAGTGCGAAGACCAGGATGCCGCGCTTCCAGCCCAACACGCGGCTGACGTTCGAGGCGCCGGGGTTGCCGGAGCCCGCTGCGGTGATGTCGATGCCGCTGCTGCGCGCCACGATGGCCGCACTCGGGAACATCCCGATGACGTAGGCCGCCGGGACGAGCGCGAGCAGCAGCAACGTCAGCTCACGGTGAGGGGTTTGCGCCTGCTGCCGAGGATCACGCGCACGGGCTTGGTGTGGTCCATGCTCGGCTTGGGCGTCACGGTGGCGTCCACGCCGTCGAGCAGGCCCTGCCCGTAACCGTTCACGCACTCCGGATCGGGTCCGTCCAGCGGCAGACCGGTGAAGAACTTGGCAGCCATGCACCCGCCTTGACAGGCGTCGTAGCTGCCGCAGCTGGTGCATGCTCCGGCGGACTGCGGTTCGCGCAGCTCCAGGAACAGATCGCTCTGCTTCCACACCGCTGCAAAGCCACCCTCGTCTCGCACCGATCCGGCCTTGAACTCGTCGTGGATCACGAACGGGCACGCGTACACGTCGCCGATGGGATCGATGAGGCAGACGACGCGACCGGCGCCGCACATGTTCAGCCCGGGCAGCGGCTCGTCACCGAGGGCGTTCAGGTGGAAGAACGAGTCGCCCGTCAGCACGTCCTCACCATGGGCGAGCAGCCAGTGGTAGATCTGGCGCTGCTGGGCGTTGGTGGGGTGCAGATCGTGCCAGCTGTCGGCGCCGCGGCCACTCGGACGCAGACGCGTGATCCGCAGTTGGGCGCCGTATGAATCGGCCAGGGCTTTGAACTCGTCGAGCTGATCCACGTTGTGGCGGGTGACGACCACGCTGATCTTGAACGGCCCGAATCCGGCGGCCTGCAAGTTGTCCATCGCCCGGCGGGCCATGTCGTAGCTGCCGGTGCCGCGTACGGCGTCGTTGGTCACGGCATCGGTGCCGTCGAGGCTGATCTGGATGTCGAGGTAGTCCATCGCGGCCAGGCGCCGAGCCTTGTCGGCGTCGATGAACGCGCCG
>JAYTSB010000216.1:0-10962 GCA_043745825.1 Actinomycetota bacterium
GACCTCGCCGACCTCGCCGACCTCGCCGACCTCGCCGCCGTTGCGCCCGGCGGCGATGAGGATGATGCGCCCGCCGACGGTGACGCGCACTCAGGCGCCAATGCTCCCATTCCCGATGCCCACGATGATGCCAAGGGTCTCGATGCCCACGGCCACGGGGGCATGGGCAAACTCGCCCTCGGTGCGCTCGGCATCGTCTACGGCGACATCGGTACGTCACCGCTGTACGCGTTCCGCGAGGCCTTCGAAGAGCACGACCTCGACCCCGCCGACCCCGTGAACCCCCTCGGCGTGGTGTCCATCGTCTTCTGGGCCCTGATTGTGATCATCTCGGTGAAGTACCTCGTGTTCGTGATGCGCGCGGACAACCGCGGCGAGGGCGGCATCCTCGCCCTCACAGCGATGATCATGGGCGACCGGTCGACGATGACGAGACGAGCAGCAATCGTGGTCACGCTGGGCGTGTTCGGCACGGCGCTGCTCTACGGTGACGGTCTGATCACGCCCGCCATCTCCGTGCTGAGCGCAGTGGAGGGCGTGAAAGAAGCCACCAGCGCCTTCGACAGCTTGATCATCCCCATTGCGGTTGCCATCCTCGCCGCGCTGTTCCTGGTGCAAAGGCGCGGCACGGGTGGCATCGGTCGGGTATTCGGTCCGATCATGGTGGTCTGGTTCATCGTGCTCGCTGCGCTGGGCCTGCGCCAGGTGGTGCAGCTGCCGAGCGTGTTGAAGGCCGTGAACCCGGTGTACGGCTTGGACTTCTTCATGGCGTCGCCAATGGGCTCGTTCCTGGCCCTCGGCTCGATCTTTCTGGTGGTCACGGGGGGCGAGGCCCTGTACGCCGACATGGGCCACTTCGGACGTCGGCCGATTCAGTTCACCTGGTACGGCGTCGTCATGCCGGCACTGATGCTCAACTACTTCGGTCAGGCTGCGCTCATCCTGCGTGAGCCGGAGGCCATCAGCCGCCCGTTCTTCAAGCTCGCTCCGGAGTGGGCGGTGGTGCCCCTGGTGATTCTGGCCACCATGGCGACGGTGATCGCCTCCCAGGCCCTGATCTCGGGCGCATTCTCGCTCACCGTGCAGGCGGTGCAGCTGGACTACCTGCCACGCGTCAAGATCAGCCACACCTCGTCAGCACATCGGGGCCAGGTCTACGTGCCACTCGTGAATTGGGCGTTGATGGTTGGCTGCATCGGCCTGGTGGTTGTCTTCCGGAGCTCCAAGAACCTTGCCGCCGCCTACGGCATCGCCGTCACCACCACGATGGCCATCACCACCCTGCTGTTCTACGTGGTGTGTGTCCAGCGTTGGAACTGGTCGCCGCGCAAGGCGCTGCTGGTGTGCATCCCGCTGTTCGGCATCGACCTCGCCTTCCTCGGCGCGAACATCCCCAAGATCCCTCATGGAGGCTGGTTCCCACTGTTGGTGGCGATCGTTCTGGTCATGCAGATGACCACGTGGCGTCGCGGCCGTCAATTGGTCTCGGCGCGCATCAATCGTGGCGAACGCCCGATCGGCGAGGTGCTCGACGAGTACAGCCACGTCGCCCGCGTGCCGGGCAGCGCGGTTTTCATGTTCAAGGATCTCGGCAAGGCCCCGCCGGCGTTGGTGAACAACCTGCGCCACAACAAGGTGCTGCACAAGACCACGCTGATCGTCTCCGTCGACACCGTGGAGGTTCCTCGTGCCGATCCGCTGGACCGGGTGCTGGTGAGCAAGGTGGAGCCCGGCGTGTACCAGGTGCTGCTGCGCTTCGGCTTCATGGAGGAACCGGACGTCGCCACGGCATTGGGCAACCTCGACGTCAAGGGTCTCGAGTTCGACATCGACGACTGCACCTTCTTTCTCGGTCGTGAGTCCATCATCGCCGGCAAAGCACCGGGCATGCATCCGCTGCGAGAGCATCTGTTCGTCATCCTCAACCGCGGCGCGGACAGCGCCAGCCGATTCTTCAAGCTGCCCAACGACCGGGTGTTCGAGGTCGGTTCACAGGTCGAGATCTGATTTCGGGCGCGGCTCGGGCCGACTCGTCATCACGGCACCGACGATCACCACACCCATGCCCGCCAGTGTGATCGGGCGGAGCTCGTCGTCGCGGAACGTCACGCCCAGGATGGTGCCGACGATGGGCGTGAAGAAGATGCCGATCATGCCACGCACCGTGCCGGCACGGTGCAGCAGCACGCCGTAGAACGCGAACGCGACCCCCGTGCCGACGGAACCGAGCGCCAGCAGCGCGCCGAGCGCGGACCACGTGAAGTGGCTGTTGGCGAGGCCGTGCAGCCCGAGCGGCATCGACCACACGATCGCACTGATCTCGATCCACAGCATCGTCGGGAGTGCGCCGTACTTGTTCTGCATGGGTCGGGCCACATTGGCCGCAACGGCGTAGCACAGCAGGGCGGCCAGCAGCAGGCCGATGCCGCCACGATCCGCGCCGAGGCGTGATCCCCCGCTGTCTTCGATCGAGCTGAGCGAGATCGCGGTGATGCCGATGCCGCCGACCACCACCGCCAGCATCCGCCAACGGCTGGGCACCGTGCGGGTGAACATCGCAGTGACAACGGTGGTGACGATCGGCAGCCCGCCGTTGAGCATGCCCGTGATCGAGGTGTTGACCGTGCGCTCGGCGAGCGGGTAGAGCAGGAACGGCACGGCCATCCAGCACAGTCCAAGGAACACGAAGCGCCCGCGATCGGCGCGTTCGATCGGCTGGCGGGCGGCGCGGACGCAGCCGAGCGCGAGCGCACCGAAGCCGCAGCGGGCAAGCGGCACCACGGTGACGGACACGTGGTCGATCGCGATCGCGATCCACAGGAACGAGCTGCCCCAGATGAGGGCCACCACCACGGACATCGCCCACTCCGGCGGTCCGAACGACTGGTCGGCCTCGTGGCTGGCCGGGGGAGGATGAACGGTCGCTGACATCCGGGCCAGTCTCGCGCTCCCCACCTGGGCCGACCGGCTCGATATGAACGACCTTGTGCGGATCGATTGTGATCCGGCTGCTCGCCGCTGTATATTAGGTACACCTTACATCGCGTGGTTGGCAACCGATACTGCGTGCCGCCGCTGTGTTTGGCACACCGAACATTCACTGACGAAAATGACAACATCAAACGAAAGGGTTCCCGTGTTGCCTACCTCGATCCGCCCCCGTTCCCGTCCGCTCGTCGCTCTGTCTGCGACCGTGCTCGTCACGCTCGCTGCGCCGGTCCTGCTCGGCGCCTGTAGCTCTGACTCGAAGTCGAGCAGCAGCGGCTCTGCGGCAGAATCCTCGATCAAGCCGGAGGACGTCCAGGTCGACGACGCCACCGTCACGGCGGGGCTGACGAAGTGGCCTGCCACGATCGCCTCGGCCATCGCCGCGATCGGCACCCCAGACGCCGACGCCAAGCTCGCGGCCATCGAGCAGGAATGGGCCAGCTTCGAGGGCACCATCCGCGAGAAGGAGTCCGGTCTGTACATCGAAATCGAGGACCAGCTGACGCCCCTGCAGCGCCAGATCGAAGCCGGTGACGCCGCCTCCGCGACGACCACGGCCACGACGATGGCGGGCCTGTTCGCCAAGTACCTGGCCAAGCACCCCTGATGCGTCGCTTGCTCGTTCTCCTCGCCGGCGTCGTCGCTGCGGTTGGTCTGTTGTCGGCGCTGCCGGCCGCACCCGCCAGCGCGTCAAGCAGTCGCGACGACGCCATCACCCAGGTGCAGAACGTGCGGATCAGCATCGATCTCACCCTCTCGTTGATTAAGCAGGGCAAGAGCGGGCAAGCCTTCGACGCTGCGGCGAATGGCTACCTCAACCACTTCGAACTGGTGGAAGTGCCCTTGCGCATCATCGACAACGACCTCACGATCGAAGCCGAGGGCCGCTTCGCGGACATCCGTCAGCTGATCCGTGACGGTGCCCCGGTGGACACTGTTCGCGACAAGCTCGTCGAGTTGCGTGGCGTGCTGGACACCATCGAACGGAAGCTGACCGCCACCGGCGCGGCGGCTCCTGCGCTGATCTTCGGGCAGAGCTTTCTGATCATCTTCCGCGAGGGTTTCGAGGTCGTGCTGCTCGTCAGCATCCTGCTCGGGTACCTCGAAGCGGCTCGGTCACCGGCGTTCATCAAGCCGATCCTTGTCGGCATCGGCTTGGCCGGTGTGGCCACGGTGCTCACCTTCGTGGTGCTGCGCCTGGTGTTCCAGTCCCTGCCGTTCTCGATCGAGGTCCTCGAGGGCATTACTGCGATGGTTGCCGTCGTGATGTTGTTCTACGTGTCGTTCTGGCTCGTGGCACGGATGGAGCACAAGCGCTGGATGGAGTTCGTGCGGGCCCGCCTGTGGAGCGCAGTGTCGTTGGGGTCCACGTTCTCGCTGGTGATGGTGGGCTTCACCGCCGTGTACCGCGAGGGCTTCGAGACCGCGTTGTTCTATCAGGCGTTGTGGTCGTTCGGAGCGGGTCTCGGAGGCTGGGTCCTGGCCGGTCTGTTCGCCGGCCTCGTCGCCTTGACTGCACTCGCAATCGTGATGTTTCGACTGGGCCGCAAGGTGCCGGTGAAGCGATTCATGAACATCGCCGTGATCTGCGTGATGGTGACCTCGGTGACCTTCCTCGGCAACGCCGTGCACGCGTTGCAGGCCGGAGACCTGATTGCCTACCACCGCCTCGACAGCTGGCCGCGCCTGCCGATCTTCCTCGCCCAGGTCACCGGTTACTGGCCCACCGTGCAGAGCGTGGTGGCCCAGCTCAGCCTGTCGGCGATCTACATCGCCGGCGCCGTGTACGTGTTCGTGATCAAGCCCCGCCGCACCCGGGCGATGACCACGAGCTCGCGCCTCGTGCCCGCCTGAGATCGATGCGGCCGCGATGAGGTCGAGATGAGGTCGAGATGAGCGTGCGCGTGGGCGTGGACGTGGGTGGGACCTTCACCAAAGCGGTGGCGGTGGACAGCGCCACCGGTGCGCTGGTTGCCCGGTCGGTGGTACCCACGACCCACACCGCCGCCGCTGGCGTGGCTGAGGGAGTGGTGGCGTGCGTCGCCGCCGTGGCCAGCGAGGTCGGGGCCGAGCATGTGGAGCTGGTCACCCACTCCACCACCCAGGCGGTGAACGCGCTGCTGGAGGGAGACGTCGCCCGGGTGGCGGTGTTCGGCCTCGGCCGCAAACCCGATCTCGCCAAGGTCAAGCGACGCACCTCCCTTGCGGGCGTCGAGCTGTCGCCTGGCAAGCGACTGCCGGCCACCCCGGTATTTTTCGATGTCACCGATGGCCTCGACCCCGACGATGTCCGTCGCGAGCTGGAGCGCATCATGGAGCCTGGATCCGGCGCCGGCGTCGGGGCGGTGTCGGTAGCCGAGGCGTTTTCCCCCGACGACGACCGCAACGAACAGATCGTGGTGCAGATCGCCCGCGAGGCCGGCCTGCCGGCATGCGCGAGCACCGAACTGTCAGGTCTCTACGGGCTGGAGCTTCGTGCCGTCACCGCTGCGATCAACGCGTCGATCCTGCCGATCGCGGTGCGGACGGCGGGGTACGTCGAACAGGGCGTGCGCGACGCGCACATCGACGCCACCGTGATGGTCATGCGCGGCGACGGCGGGGCCACCGATCTCGCCGGGTTCCGCGAGGCGCCGGTACGTACGCTGTATTCCGGGCCGGCGGCCTCGGTGGCGGGCGCACTGCGATCCGGTGCGTTGACCGACGGCGTGATCGTGGAGGTGGGTGGCACCTCCACCAACGTCGCTGCTGTACGCGACGGGCGGCCGTTGATGTCGTACGTCACCGTTGCGTCGCACGCCACTGCGCTGCGTGCCGTCGACGTGCGGGTCGTCGGTGTCGCCGGTGGCTCCATGCTGCGCGTGCGCAAGGGACGCGTTCACGCGGTGGGGCCGCGCAGCGCGCACATTGCCGGGCTCGCCTACGCCTGCTATCTGTCACCCGAGCAGCTGAGCGGCGCATCCGCG
Source organism: Actinomycetota bacterium (assembly GCA_043745825.1). Classification (GTDB taxonomy): domain Bacteria; phylum Actinomycetota; class Acidimicrobiia; order Acidimicrobiales; family Ilumatobacteraceae; genus WLMZ01. The sequence continues at coordinate 5,955 of JAYTSB010000216.1, forward strand.
GTGGTGATTGCTCCGTGCCACGGTGACGAAGCGGACCACCTGGTGTTGCAGCTCGTCGACGGGAGCCGTGCCGCCCTGACCGTGACGTGCGCGTCGAACGCGCTCGGCATCACCCAACCCGGGGATCATGCCTGGTCGCCAACAGCCAAGGACGCTGCGGTTGCGGCCTTCACCGTCGCCGGCGAGCACTGCCGCCTCGACGGCTCGGAGGTGGCGCGCCGGATGATGGCCGCTGCCAGCGACGCCGTGTGCGAGCTTGTCCACTCCCTGGTCGTTGCGCAGAAGCTGCGTCATCCACTGGTGGTGGCGGTGGGCGGCGCCGCAGGTGGCCTCGGCCGTCACGTTGCCGCGCGCATGGGCTTCGAATGCACCGTGCCCCCCGGCGCCGAGATCATCTCGTCCATCGGCGATGCCCTGTCGATGGTGCGCGCCGAGCGCGAGCGCACGGTGAGCGTGCTGACCGCGGCGGTCGTGCGGGAGCTGTCCGACGACGCCGAAAACGAGGCGCTCGCCGCCGGTGCCGCGCCCGGCACGGTGGAGGTGCGCATCGAGGAGATGCCCGAGCGCGGCACGGTGCGTGCCGTCGCAACGGGCACGGTGGGCCTGCGTACGGGCGCCCTCCCGGGGCAGACCATGGTGACGGCGGAGGTGCTGGCCACGCGGGAACCCGCTGATGCCGACATCAGCGCAGCCGGCGCGTTCTGGCTCGTGACCCGCCGGGACACGGTGGGCATCATCGACCGGTTCGGCGACCCGGTGACCACGGTGAAGGGTGTGCTCACCACGGCTGAGGCGCTGTCCGACACCGTGACGCGCCTCACCCGCTACCGCGGTCCCGTCACGCTGCGCCCCACCATCTGGTTGATCAGCGGGGGGCGCATCGCCGAGTTGGCGAGCGGTGACATGATCTCGGCGGCCCTCGCCCTGCACGATCCAGCGGACGCGAGCGAAGTCCTCGTCGTCGGAAGGAAGACCTGACATGGCCCTCTACATCCCATTGTCTCGGCGGCGCCGCAATGCTGCGCTGGTGGCCGCGGCCACGCTGCTGGTGGGCCTCGTGGTGGGGCTGCTCGTCGGTCGCTCCACGGCGGTCACGGCACCGGAGGCGGCCCGCGATGTGCGCGCCCAGGGCGACACGTTGGGCACGCGCCTGGAGGCCTTGACCATCGAATACGACCAGGCCGTTGCCGGCACGGGCGACACGGTGCAGGGTGGCGTGATCGATGCGCTGGACCGCGTGGTGGTGGACGTGGACCGGCTGATCGCCCAGGCCCCGTGGCTCGGAGTCACCCAGGTCGACCGACTGCATGCGGCCACCACGGCGGTCCGCGATGCGGCCGGAACGCTGGTGTCTCCGGCGCAGTTCGGCGAGGTCGTGTCGGCGTCGGCTGCCACCGTGCGCGAGGTGTTCGGGGCCGACGGCTGACCATGTGAGCCGAGCGACGCGGCTCGCTAGAGTCGGATCGTTCGACGAGCAGGGGGTTCGACATGACTGATGCCAACGCAATCGATGCGCTGGGGTGGGAGAACCGAAAGTTCCCGCCGTCGGAGGCGTTCAAGCGTGATGCGCTGGTGACCAGCTCGTTCATGTACGACGATGCGAACGAGGACTATCAGGGTTTCTGGGCGCGCCAGAGCGCTGATCTGCTCGACTGGTCGCAGGACTGGTCCACGATCTGCGAATGGGAGCTGCCGTTCGCGAAGTGGTTCGTCGGCGGACAGTTGAACGTCAGCTACAACTGCCTCGATCGCCACGTGATCGCAGGGCGCGGCGACAAGGTCGCGTTCCATTTCGAGGGCGAGCCGGGAGACACCCGCACGGTCACCTATGCCGATCTGCTCGACGAGACCCAACGCTTTGCCAACGTGCTCAAGAGCCTCGGCGTCGTCAAGGGCGACCGAGTCAACATCTACCTGCCGATGATCCCCGAGGCTGCGGTGGCCATGCTTGCGTGCGCGCGGATCGGGGCCGCCCACAGCGTGGTGTTCGGTGGCTTCAGCTCGCAGTCGCTGAGCGACCGCATCAACGATGCCGAGGCCAAGGTGCTGATCACCGCCGACGGCGGTTGGCGGCGTGGTGACGTGTTCCCGCTGAAGCAGTACGCCGATGAAGCACTGGAGTCCACGCCCACCATCACCGACGTGGTGGTGGTGCGCCGCGGTGGCAACGATGTGACGATGGTGGACGGTCGCGATCACTGGTACCACGAGCTGATGGCCACGGCGGATCCGGTGTGCCCGGCCGAGCCAATGGACAGCGAGCAGTTGTTGTTCCTGCTCTACACCTCGGGCACCACCGGTAAGCCCAAGGGCATCATGCACACATCCGGCGGCTACCTCACCCACACCGCGTTCACCCACAGGTACGTGTTCGACCTCCATCCGGACACCGACGTCTACTGGTGCACCGCCGACGTCGGCTGGATCACCGGGCACAGCTACATCGTCTACGGCCCGCTCGCCAACGGCGCCACCCAGGTGATGTACGAGGGCGTGCCCAACTTTCCGGGCAACGACCGGATGTGGTCGATCATCGAGAAGTACGGCGTGACCATTTTCTACACCGCACCCACTGCGATCCGCACGTTCATGAAGTGGGGCATCGAGGAGCCGGCCAAGCATGACCTGTCGTCGCTGCGTCTGCTCGGCTCGGTGGGCGAGCCGATCAACCCCGAGGCGTGGATGTGGTACCAGGAGCACATCGGCGGCGGCAACTGCCCCGTCGTGGACACCTGGTGGCAGACCGAGACCGGTGGCATCATGATCAGCCCGCTGCCGGGGGCCACCATCACCAAGCCCGGCTCGGCCACGTTCCCGCTGCCGGGCGTCGGTGCCGAGCTCGTGGATGAGAAGGGCGCGCCGGTCACCAGCGGTGGCGGCTACCTGACGCTCACCCAACCGTGGCCGGGCATGCTGCGCGGCATCTGGGGCGACCCGGAGCGCTACCGGGAGACGTACTGGAGTCGCTTCGACGGCCGTTACTTCGCCGGCGACGGGGCCAAGCTCGACGACGAGGGCTACCTGTGGCTGCTCGGCCGGGTCGACGACGTGATGAACATCAGCGGCCACCGCATCTCCACCACCGAGGTCGAGTCCGCACTCGTGTCCCATCCCAGTGTGGCCGAGGCGGCCGTCGTCGGCGCCAACGACGCCACCACCGGCCAGGCCATCATCGCCTATGTCACCCTGCGCGGCGGCCTGGAGGTGGACGAGCAGGTGCTGCGCGATCACGTCGCCCACGAGATCGGGGCGATCGCCAAACCGAAGACCATCTTCTTCACGCCCGAGCTTCCGAAGACGCGCAGCGGCAAGATCATGCGCCGCCTCCTCCGCGACGTCGCCGAGGGCCGCAACCTCGGCGACACCACCACCCTCGCCGACGCCAGCGTCGTCAACGAACTCCAGCGCCGCGCCAACACCGAACCCAACGCGGACTGAGCAGCTGACTGAGCAGCTGACTGCACCCGCCGAGGACCGCCGCGTCAGGGACTGCCACGTCAGGAGCCGTACGGGGAATCCTTCAACCCCGGACGATGCGTGCCGATACCCCTTCGTGGCTTCCGATCACGAGGGCGGAGATGTGTCGAGCGTGGATCCGAACGGAGCGCGCCCCGGTGCCGACTCGATTCCGGACGGGACCGATGACCTGCGCACGCGGATGAAGCTGCGTCTGGCGCAGAACAAGGCCCACGCAGAGCGCGACAAGGCATCGCGACCGCCCCCGGCGGGCGCTTCGGTGAGCGCCACCGTGAGCACCTCGCCGAGTGCGTCACCGGGTGTGTCGGCGGGTGTCCGCGACCGCCCGGCCAGCAGCGGTGTGAGCCAGATGGTCTGGAATTCGGTGCTCGACTCGCTGTCTGCGCCCAGCGCGGCTCCGGCCCAGCCGGCCGAGCCCGCTCCTGCCGTGGCCGCCCAGCCCGTCGTTGTGGCCGAGCCCGTCGTAGTGCCCGGGCCCGTCGTTGTCGCCGAGCCGGTCGTCGTTGCGGATCCCGTCGTCGATGCCGAAACCGTTCTCGTCACCCCGGCGGTCCCGGCACCAGTGGAATCCACAACGTCGTCCGCCGAGACGGGCGAGCAGCAGGCGATCGCCGATCTGTTCAAAGAGCCCGCACCAGCCTCCGACTTCGGCCCCATCGTGCCGGCCATGCCCGTGCTGGCTCCGCCCAGCCGGGCGGTCACACCACCGCGTACGAACCCGGCGGCCCACGTCGACGAGACCGCGATTGCGGGCACGGCCGCCGTGATGACCACGAAGCAGGCCAAGCAGGCGGCCAAGGCGGCCAAGGGTGGCAAGGGTGCCAAGGGTGCCACCAACACGCTCGGCCCCCGGCCCGGGCCGGCGACGATGATGGCGATGCAGCAGCGCAAGAAGCGGCATCCGATCCGCGCCTTCTTGACCTTTGTGCTGGTGGTTGCTCTCCTCGGTGGCGCAGCGTTTGCTGGCTGGTACAAGTTCCTGCGGCATCACGCCGCCTGGTCGAACGAGCTGCGGCCAGCGGCAGCGTTCGTGGAGCAGACCGTGCATCGTTCGTTCGACAAGACCGTGCCGGTGAAGGTGTTGTCGGTGCCTGAGTACGAGGTCAAGCTCGGCCTCGCTGTACTCGATCGCCTCGCAGGCACCGCCTCCGCATCGGGCACCACTGCCGCATCGGTCACCGCTGGCGCATCGGGCACCGCTGCCGATGGCTCCGCTGCCGATGGCTCCGCTGCCGGCACCACGTCCGGCCCCGACATGAGCCTCCTCGCGGTGCGCGCAATCGGGCTCATCGGGGCAGATCTGCAGCCGACCGCAGTGGGCCATCTCGTGGCCGCGTCCAGCCCGTCGTTCTACTCCACCACAGACCACACGATCTATCGCCTCGCCGGTGAGAGCAGCGTGTTCCAGGTCAGCCTGATCCGCTCGATGACCGCAGCCCTGCTGGACCAGGACCTCGACATCGGAACCGTCGTGCGAGGTCTCACGGATGCGCAACGCACCGGCTTTCAGGCCATGCTCGACGGGGTGGTC
>JAYTSB010000217.1:0-15131 GCA_043745825.1 Actinomycetota bacterium
GGCCGTGGGTCGCTCGACACCCGTGGGGTAGACGGTGATGTAGCCGGCGGCGGTTGGTTCGGTCACCGTCATGTTGAGCACGACGGCACCAATGCCAGCGGGAACCTCGTTCCGCCCTGTGATCTGCAAACGAGTCACCGAACCGGGTCCGACCGTCCCGGCGGGGGCTCCATTGCCTTCGCGAGTGTCCAGCAGTCTCGACGGTGCCACCGAAGTCAACGCCGACGACGCGGGAAACCACCCGGCCACGTCAGCGATGAGATGCGTCGAGCCGGCGGAATTGAATAGGTTGACAGCGCCGTCAGGCCCGACCTTGGCGATGACGAGATTCGGCACCGTCAGGCCCGGTGTGAAGTTCAGGTTCGACGCAAGTGGCCGGGCGGATCCAGAGGGAAAGACCGTCACGTAACCGTTGGCGGTGGGCTCGGTCACGGTCACGTTCAACACGACCGCAGCAGCGCCCTGTGCGGGCACGCCCGCCCGTCCAGCCACCTTCAGGCGTACCGTGCTCCCACCCTTGATGGGTCCAACGGCCGCACCGTTGCCGCTGCGCGTGTCGAGCGCACGGATCGGGCTGAGCGGCTGCAACCCTGATCCCTCCGGGAACCACCCGCTCACGTCGACAACCAGATGCGCCTCGCCCGAATTGTTGAAGAAACTGACCTTTCCTCCGACACCCACCTTGGCAACGACGAGGTTTGGCACCGTCTGCTGTGCAGTCACATTGAGGTTCGATGCAAGCGGGGCCGACACACCGGTCGGAAAAACCGTGACGTAACTGTCAGTGGTGGGCTCGGTCACCGTCACGTTGAGCACGACGGCACCGACTCCTACCGCAGGAACGCCGCCGCGCCCGGCGACCTGGAGCACTGTGGTCGAGCCGGGGCCGATCTTGCCGGAAATCCCGCCGCTGCCATCCCTCGTGTCCAGCAGGCGCGCAGGGACCAACGGCTGTACATCACCGTCGCCGAAGACCACCGTGGTTGGCGCGTCGGCTAACGCAGCGTCTCGAGCGGGCGAAGAAGCGGCCGTGTTTGCAGGCAACCCGACGGAGCTGACAAGGACACACACCACGAGAAGAGACTTCATCCGCCCAAGCATGTGGGGACGTTAGCTTGGACATCGGCAGGCCGCAATGATGATGAGTCCGGGGGCAGCGGTTGCTCGACCGGGTCGTCAGTCGCCGGTGTGGCGTTGTTCCTTGAACGGGTCGCCATACATGTTGTAGCCGTTGCGCTCCCAGAATCCGGGGCTGTCTCGGTCGCGCAGCTCCAGGCCGCGCACCCACTTCGCGCTCTTCCAGAAGTACAGGTGCGGCACGACGATGCGCACCGGTCCGCCATGGATCGGCTCGATGTCTTCGCCCTCGAACTGGTAGGCGACGATCGCGTCGTCGGTGGTGATGTCATCGAGGGGAATGTTCGTGGTGTAGCCGAACTCAGCGTGCTCCATCACGTACTTGGCACCCTTCTGCACGCCGGCGCGCTGCAGCAGATCGCGCACGCGCACACCCGTCCACGTCGTGTCGAACTTCGACCACTTCGTCACGCAGTGGATGTCGAACGTGGGTGACACCGAGGGCATCGCCCGCAGCTCGTCCATGGTGATGGCGTATGGCTGGTCCACCATCCCGGACACCGAGAGTGTCCACTCCCCCGGCCCGTAGGTGGGCACGTCGCCGACGTGCAGCACGGGGAAACGATCGGTCAGGTACTGCCCGGGCGGCAGGCGCTGCGGGTCGATGCCCTTCTCGGCGAGCTCTTTGCGATTCCGGTCGAAGAAACCCATGCCGCCATTGTGCCAGCAGGAACGAGGCAGCGGTGGCGGCGGGCGCCCTCTGCTCACCCAGTAGGCTCGGCGCCGATGAGCGACTTCGATGGCGGACCCGGCGGGTTGCCGCCCGCCCAGCCCCACCATTCGGCAGCAGCGATGCCCCCGCCTCCACCGTTGCTGAGACCCCCACCCGGTTACGTCCCCTACGGAGCGGCGAACCAGGGCTCGTTCGGCTCGTTCCAGCGGGTCGGCGGCCTGGGCAAGTGGCTGGTGATCACGTTGATGATCCTCATCCCGGTGCAGGCGCTGTCGGTGATCACCTCGATCGGGGATCGCAGCAAGGCCCGCGACTTCATCGCCGGCCGGATCAGCGAGGACGACTACACGTCCACCGTCGGCCTCGCGGCGTTGCTCGGCCTGGTCTCCTTCGCACTGTTCATCGCCGTCGCGGTGCTGACGATGATGTGGATGTTCCGGATGGCCAAAAACGCGCAGGTCATGCAGCGGGTCGGTACGTGGAAGCCGGGTTGGGCGATCGGCGGCTGGTTCGCGCCTCCGTTCGTGCTCTACATCATTCCGTACCTGATGTTGCGCGATCTGTGGAAGGCATCAGACCCGGAGTCCATCGAGGACTGGCGGCACAACCGCGTCGGCGTCATCGTCACCGCGTGGTGGGTGCTGTACGGCCTCGCGCCACTGGCGTTCCTGTCGGTCACGTTCTCCAGCTTCCAGCTCAATCGCACGGCGATCGACGCGGCCAATGAGATCGACAGCAAGTTCGGCGTCACCCTTGTCTCCAGCCTGGTGCAGGTGGCCGCCTCCGTTGCCTACCTGATGCTGGTGCGTGAGCTCACGGCACGTCACCGCCAGACCATCAACGAGGCCTGATGATCTTCCTGGTCCGTCACGCCAAGGCCGGCGACCGCCTGCACGACCCCCGCGACGACCGTAAACGGCGGCTGTCCAAGCCGGGCTGGGTCCAGGCAGAGGCGCTGGCCGAGTCGCTGCTCGCTGCGGGCGCCAACGGGCCGCTGCTGTCCAGCCCGTTCATGCGGTGCCGTCAAACCTTAGAGCCGCTCGGCAAACGGCTGGGCCAGGACGTGCACAAAGACGCCGGTCTCGGCGAGGCCCAACCGTTCGAGCCGATGCTGGAGCTGCTCCAGCACACGCCCGATGGCTCGGTGCTGTGCAGCCACGGCGACATGATCCCGGACATGATCGCCGGCTTGCAGCGCCGCGGCTGCGTCATCCTCGGCGAGCCGCAGTGGAAGAAGGGCTCGGTGTGGCTGCTGGAGCGCGACGGAGACGGGGCATTCGTCAGCGCTCAGGCCTGGCCACCGCCGGCCTGAGCGCTGTCACGACATCAGTTGTTCACGCAGCGGAACGAGTTGCCGTCGCGGTAGCAGTTGTCGCTGGTGGCGACGTAGATCCAGAAGATTGCTCCGAGCGCGAGGAAGATCAGACCGATGATGAGCCCGGCGAGGGCCAAACCCTTGCCCTTGGCCGACGGGTTGTTCTTGATCTGGCGGCGGCTGACGAAGCCGAAGATCACGCCGAGCAATGCGGGCACCGGCAGGAACCAGAAGCACGGGATGATGTTGACCAGGCTCAGCACCAGGCTGGCGATGCTGAGCCCGTTGGTCTTCTCCGGGGGCGCCGGCTGCATGCCGTAGGGCTGGTAGCCCATCGGCGGCTGCTGACCCGGGAAGCCCTGCGGCTGGTACGGGGGCGGGTTCGGACCGGGTGGCGGTGGTGGCGGCGGAGTGCTCATTCGGTGGACTGTAGTCCGCTGTCGAGAACCGATCGTGAACCGTCACCCGGTGGTGGCCGTGACCGGGTTCGTGACAGGGCTCGTGCCGTCAGGTCTCGTGCCGTCCGGGCTCGTGCTGTCCGGGCTGGATTCAGGCGTGGCCTGCAGTGCGGGAGTGACGTATGCGTCGATCAGGCCGCGCATGTCGGCCGAGGGGTTGTTGGCCAGGCACTGCTGCTCGCGGTCGGCGCCGGTGACGAGATCATCTTCGAAGACGGTGGCGATGATGGCCAAGAAGCACTGCGAGTCGGCGTAGGTGGGGTCGATCTCCACCGCCTTGTCGAGGAACTGCCTCGCCTTGGTGAGCACGCCCTCGATGGCGGCCTGATTCCCCATGCTCTGGGTGGAGGCGGCAAGGACCCAGCCTGCATACGTCAGGGCCTCGACGTTGTTCGGATCGATGTCCAGTACGGACAGATAGCGCTTGCTGGCTTCACCGAAGTCGCTCACCTCAAGGAATGACCGTCCCTCGCTGAGCAGTGTGGACACCTGGTTCGGCGAGGTGCCGCCGGTGATGACGTCGCCGGAGTCGCGCTGGCCCGATGCGCGGGCCACCATCACGCCGGCCACCGCTGCGACCGCGACCACCACGGCGACCAAGCCGAGCAGCCGCTTCCAGTCGCGCGGGCGCTTGGGCGGCAGCCCGGAACGACCCTCGTCGATTGCACGCAACACAGCGGCCGCACGCGCCGTGTAGCCGTCGCGCAGGGCCTCGTAGTCGTCTGGCTCGACGTCACCGGCGGCGCGTTCGCGATCAAGGTCGGCAATCGAGCGCAGGAGGAACCGACGCTCCTCCTCCAGTTCGGCGAGCCGATCCGGATTCACGCCGATCACCCGGGCGGGCGAACCGGAGGCCTCGGTCACGGTTGGTTTGCCTGCTCGCGCAGCGCCGCCGCGACGATGGCCCGGTCGTCGTCTGTCGGCACGGTGTCTGCGGCGAGCCGCCAGCGGCGGAACGCCGCGGCCAGCCCGGCCACCGCGCACACGCCGGCGAACACCGGCAAGACCCACACCAGCGCGTCGAATCCGGTGGCCTGGGGAACGAGTTGGGTCTTCGCGCCGAAGTTCGTCTGCACGTACTGGATGATCTCGTCATCGGCGTAGGTTCCCTGCTCGATCAACGACTTCACCTGCAGGCGAATGTTCGCGGCCGCCGGCGACTGTGACTCATAGACGCTCTCACCGTCGCACGTCGGACACGCGATGCGCTGGGCAATGCTGTCGACACGGTCCTCATCGGTGAGCGGGCCTCCGGCACGACTCGTACCGATGACCAGCGCGACGATCACCACGCCGAGCAGCACCACCCAGCCGGGCCAGCGTTTGATCTGCCGGTTGAGCCTGCTCATGACCCCACCGTGCTCATGACCCCACCGTGCTCGCTGTGCCGTTGTACGTGGCAACCTCGCGGGTGTAGATGCGGGTCAACTCGTCGTCGGTCAACGGGGCAATCACGCGGACGACCACGTAGCCGTTCGGATCGATGATCCACGTCTCCGGAACCTTGGCCACGCCGAACGCCACGGCGATGTCGGCGTTCGTGTCGATCAACACCGGCCACGCCACCTGCTCCTTGCGGAAGAAGTCGGCGGTGCCGCCGTCGAGATCGTTCCAGACCACGCTGTAGAGCTCGGCTGCATTCGTACCGTTGCTGGCCTGCTCGCTCTGGAACTTGACGAGCTCGGGGTGCTCCTGCACGCATGGAACGCACGTGACGTTGAAGAAGTTGAGAATGACCCAACTTCCCTTGCGGCGGCTGAGGTCAAACTGCTTGCCATCGAGCGTGGAGGCTCTGATGGCGGGCGCGGGCTTGCCCACCAGCGGCGAGAAGGCGGACTCGGTGGTGTCGTTCTTGGCCCGGGCCAGCACGACGAAGAAGCCGGCGATCACCACGGCGACGACGAGCACGATCAGCGGCGCCACCCGGCGCGACGGGGGGGTGTCGAACACGGGGGTGTCGGCGGGGCCGGAACCTGGGGCGGTGTCAGACATCGGCGGCCTCGCGGGTAAGTTCGTCCACGGGGCCGTCGTGCACCGGGCCTTCGTGACTGGGCACGGGTGCCGAGGTGGGATCGGTCGGCAGCCGTCGGCGCTTGCCGGGGAAGCCGGCAAGGGCGGTGCCGAGCACCATGAGCAGACCGCCGATCCACAGCCACACGATGAGCGGCTTGATGAAGATCTTGATGGTGGCCGTGGTCTCGCCGGGCTTGGCTCCCGGCTCGAGGGTCAGGTAGATGTCGTCCAGCACGCCGTTTCGCACCGACGGTGTGGGGATGTTGTTGCCGAAGTTGGTGAACGTCGTGATCGCCGGCGCGTACGTCTTGCCACCGTCAACGCGGATCTGGGCACGCACCCCGTTGCTGCGCTCTGTGCTGAAGCCCTGCACCTCGACGAGATCGAACGTGTGCCCGCCGTAGCGCACCGTGGTCCCGACATCCATGACCTTGCGCGACGAGTGGGTGTAGCTCGTCGACGCCACGAGCGCCACGGCGACGATGATCACACCGATGTGCACCACCATCCCGCCGTTGGCCCGGCCGACCAGACCGCGCAGGCCTTGACGGCGCGTGGCCAGGATCAGCTGACGCAGAGCGGCGCCACCGGCAAAGCCACCCAGCCCGAACGCCAGCAACGGTGCGAAGCCGCTCGCGCCAAACACGAGCGGCAGGAGAATCGCCGCGACGCCGCCCCATGCCGGCCAGAACAACCGGTCGCGGAGCAATTCCTGGCTGGCCTTGCGCCACGGCAAGACGGGGGCAACTGCCATCAGGAACAGCAGGATGATGCCGAAGGGCACCGAGAGTCGCTCGAAGTACGGGGAGCCGACCTTGATGGTGCGGTCCTGCAGGGCCTCGACGATGAGCGGGAACACGGTGCCGAGCAACACGACGAACGCAAACACCGTGAACAGAACGTTGTTGGCCAAGAACGCGCCCTCGCGCGACATCGGCGAATCGATCGCACCCGGCGAACGCAGACGGTCACCGCGCCAGGCGATGAGGCCCAGGGACACGACGGTGACCAGCCCGAAGAACGACAGCAGGTATGGCCCGATCGAGCCGTTGCTGAACGCGTGGACGCTCTTGATCACGCCCGACCGTGTGAGGAACGTTCCCAGGATCGTGAGCGCGAACGTGGCCACCAACAACGTCAGGTTCCACACGCGCAGCATGCCCCGGCGCTCCTGCACCAGCACCGAGTGGATGTAGGCCGTGCCCGTGAGCCAAGGCAGCAGGCTTGCGTTCTCCACCGGATCCCAGCCCCACACGCCGCTCCAGCCGAGCACCTCGTAGCTCCACCATCCACCGAGGATGATGCCGATGGTGAGGAAGCCCCAGGCAAACAGCGCGAACCGGCGGGTCTCGGTGAGCCACCGCTCGCCGACCCGACCGGTGATCAAGGCGGCGATCGCGAAGGCGAACGGCACGGTCATGCCGACGTAGCCGAGGTACAGGATCGGCGGGTGGAACAGAACGAGGATGTGGTTCTGCAACAGCGGGTTCGGCCCGGGGCCGCTCGTGACACCGATCGCGCCGGCGCGGAACGCATCGGCCGGGCCCAGGGTGAGCACGAAGAAGAAGATGCACACCACGAACATCACGACCAGCGCCCACGCCACGAGGGGATCTTCGAGCCGCGTTCGGAACCGGCGGGCGATCACGAAGGTGTAGCCGACGAGGATCAGCAGCCACAGCAGGATGCTGCCCTCCAACGCGCTCCAGATGGCAGTAATGTTGAACAGGAACGGAGTGTCGGCCGAGCCGACCTGCTGCACGTACTTCAACGAGAAGTCGCGAACGATCAGCGCGCGTTCCATCATCACGAACGCTCCGATGCCGGCGATCAGCACGCCGAACGCGTAACGCTGGGTGCTCCTCAGCAGTCGCCCGTCAGCTGTGCGGATGCCGTACACCGTGGCCAGTGCACCAAACGTGGCGCAGACCAGGCCGACCAGCAGGATGGAGCGACCGAGGGTGCCGTTCACTGACGCTGCGAGCACGCTGCTGACTCCGTCTTCGACTCATCCAGGCGCGTCTTGTTCTTCGCTTCGTACTCGTTGCTGTGCTTGACCTCGACCTCGTCACCGTCGAAGGTGTCGGTGCCGGCGTCGAACGTGCCGTGCACCACCACGGGGATGCATTCCTGGAAAAGGCCCCCCGGATCGCCGTCGTACACCACCTTCTTGGTGACCTTGTTGAAGGTGATGCCGAACGTCGTCACACCCTTGCTCGTGCTGAGCGTGCCCTCCTCCACCGTGCCCTGGATACGCAACCGGCGGCCCGCCTCGCAGCCGCTCTTGTGCCCGACCTCGTCGACGTTGCAGTAGTAGTCGAGCGAACTGGTGAGGAACTTGGTGAGCACCACGCCACCCGCAGCCAGCACCAGCACGAGCAGGCCGATCGAGACCCACTTGCGGGTGTTACGCGCCGAGGGCGGAGCAACGGGTTCGGCGACGCGCGGGGTCAGGTCCACGGCTTGTCCTCGGGCGGCAACTGCGCGGCCAGCCGACGGCCGCGGCGAAGGTAGTAGGCGGCCAGGCCGATGGAGCCGACGAAGGTGGCGATGTATGAGGCGAGGATGAAGCCGATGTCCTTCATCAGGCGTTGCCCTCCGCTCGCCGCTGAGCGAGCGCGTAGTCGAGACCCTTGTCGTCGATGGCGTCCTGCATCGCCAGGACCCGCTGACGGTGGATGACCAGCCAGGCGAACAGCAGCGTGAAGGCGATCACGGCGAGGAACAGCGAGAACAGCATCAGGTCGTGCAACTTGACCTTGGTGGTGTCGGCGACGCTGGAGTCCTGGTGCAGTCCGCGCCACAGCTTGACACTGAAGTGCACGAGCGGGATCTCCAACACGGCGAGCAGCGCCACCACGGCCGAGCGTCGGGCGCGCTGCTGATGACTACCCCCCAGTCCGCGTACGGCGAGGTAGCCCACGTAGGTGATGAACAAGAACGCCGTCGTCGTGACCCGGGCATCCCACACCCAGAACTTGCCCCACGCCAGCCGCCCCCACAGGGCGCCGGCGAACAGCGTGAGTGCCATGAACAGCACGCCCACTTCTGCACTGGCACCGGCAATGCGGTCCCACGTGAGCGACGTGGTCCGCTTCCACAGGTACGCGAGCGAGGACAGAGCCGTCACCCCAAACGCCACGTAGGCGACCCACACCGTGCCGACGTGGATGTAGAGGATGCGCACGCTCTCGCCCTGGACGACATCGGCCGGGGAGAGGAACAGCCCGAACAGCACGAGCACGGCCATCGAGACAATGGTGGCGATGCCGAGGATGCGCGTGAACGGCGTGCCGGTACCCGAATGGGACTCCCGGGCAGCGTCGCCCGGGGTGGCTGCAGGGTTGGCTGCAGGGTTGGCTGCAGGGGCGGTTGATGGAGCGATCATCGCGATGGGGGTGACTGCATTGTCCGTCATGGGCATCTGTCATTCCTCGATCAGGGGGCCGAACGCCAGCGTGCCGCCGACACCGAACAGTGCGACGAACACAGCCAGCAGGCCCAACCAGGGCCAACCATCTGCAACAACGGCGCCGCCGGTGCCGAGCGCAGCTTCCGTTGCGCGGGTGGCACCGATCAGCACCGGCGCCACCACCGGCAGCAGGAGGAGCGGGAGCAACGTTTCCCGTCCGCGAACACCGGCAGCGAGGCCGCCATAGAGCGTACCGACGAGCGCGAGTCCACAGGTTGCAGCCAGGAAGGTGGTGACCAAGAGCACGATGCTGCTCGTGTGGAGCTCCGCGCCGTACAGGACGACCGCGGCCACCAGCAACACCGTCTCCAGCACGGCGAGCTGGGCAGCGAGCGCCATCGTCTTGCCCAAGAAGATGCCCGCCGTGTCCACGCCGGCGGCGCGCATCGCGTCCATCGCCCCGTCGGCCGACTCGATCGCAAATGCCCGCTGCACCAACGTCAGCAGGCTGAACAGCGTGGCCAGCCAGATCAGCCCCGGCGCCACCCGGCGGACGATCTCGTCGGTGTTGAGCGCAAACGCGAACATCACCATCACGATCGCCGCGAACGGCAGGACCTGGTTGGTGACCACCCGGCTGCGCAGCTCGATGCGCAGGTCCTTGGCGGCCACGAGGCGGGCGACACGCAGCATCAGCGCACGCCTTCGCGGATCTGACCGCCGACGACCTCGACCAGGCGGGTGGCGAGCGCACCGGCACGCTCCAGTTCGTGGCTGGCGACGATGACGGTGGCACCCGCAGCGGTCGCCTCGCGCAGCATCGCGTCCAGCTCGTCGCGGCCGGCGGCGTCGAGGCCGGCGTGCGGCTCGTCCAGCAACCACAGCTCTGCCCTTCGAGCCGCGAGGCAGGCGAGCGCGACGCGGCGCTTCTGCCCTGCAGACAGGCGGGCGACGGGAACATCGGCGAGGCGCTGAGCCAGGCCCATCCGCGCCATCGCGGCTTCGGCCTCGGCCGCCGTGGCGCCGACCGTGGCCCCCCAGAAGCGCACGTTTTCCGTCACCGTGAGATCGTCGTACAGCCCGTTGGCGTGTCCGAGCAGACCCACACGCCGGCGAATGGCCTCGCGCTGGGTACGCAGATCGCAGTCGAGCACCGTGCCGTCACCCCGGGCAAGCGGCAGCAGACCGGCGAACAGCCGCAGCAGTGAGGTCTTGCCGGCACCATTCGGTCCCTGGAGCAACACGATCTCACCGCGCTCCACCGTCAGGTCCGCACCGGCCAGGACCGGGAACTGACCGAGAACGGCCACGGCGTTCGAGAGATGGACCGCAACGGTCCGGGGCTGGGTTTCCAAGCACCTCCGACGCTAGTCAGCGCAAGGCTGCAACGCCCACCGTGCGGCAAGATTGCACCACCCGAGCGGTAGCCTCGCTGCTCGTGGCGGACACTCACGATCCCGATGATTCCTCGACCCCTGCGACGGGTGACGCGATGGGTGCCGCGATGGGTGACGCACGGGGTGACGCGGCGGCCGACCCCAGCACAGATGCTGTTTCGGCCCTGGCAGTGACCCCTGCTGCGGTGCCCCCGACACCACGCCGGCGCCGTCGGATCAGCCGCTGGGACCGTCCCCCGGAACCGCACGACTGGCGATGGGTCGTTGGACACATCGGCCGAACGCTGATCACACTCGGCCTGCTGATGTTCGGTTTCGTCGGCTACCAGCTGTGGGGCACCGGCATCCAGACCGCGCGGGCCCAGGACCACCTGAAGAGCGAGTTCAAGGACCAACTCACCACCGCTGGCATCACCCAAGACACTCTCGGCCCGGCCACCACCACCACGGTCGTCGGGGTTCCGGACACCACGCTGTCGAGTTCTCCCGCCTCCGTGCCTGACACCACGGCACCCGAGATCAGCGTGCCGGACACCACCGTGCCGGACACCAACGTCGCGGCCCCGACCGGCCCAGTTCGGCAGATCTACGGCAACGTGAATCCCGGCGACAGCCTGGGCGAGATCAAGATCCCCAAGATCGATCTCGATTTCTACATTGTCGCCGGCGTGAGCAAGCAAAACCTCAACGACGGCGTCGGCCACTTCCCGAACACGCCGCTGCCGGGGCAGCTGGGCAACTCCGCTCTCGCCGGCCACCGCACGTCGCACCTGGCCCCGTTCGGTGACCTCGACCTGCTCAAGCCGGGCGACGAGGTGCAGATCTTCACGAGCATCGGCGGCGCGTACTCGTACGTCGTCACCGACTCCATCGTGGTGAACCCGAGCGACTACTACGTGGTCACCGATTCAGATCCCACCAAGGCCACGCTCACGCTGATCACGTGCACGCCCAAGTTGTCGTCCAAGCAACGACTGGTCGTGCACGCCACCCTCGACACCACCCGCGGGTCGCAGGTCGGCGAACCCTTGATCTACTACGGGCAGGACGAGCAGACCTTCGACACGACGACGCTGCCGGACGAGGGGACCGACGCCACGACGCCGGGCACAGCGACGCCGGGCACCGCGACGCCGGGCACCGCGACGCCGGGCACCGCAACGGGCAACAGCACCGGCACGCTCGAATCCACGCCGGCCGCCGTGGCCACTGCGGCGGATCCCACGGCCACCACGGCCACCACGGTCAACCCCGTCGACGAGTTCGCCGACGACGCGTTCAGCCAGGGCTGGTTCGACGACGGCGCGGCGTGGCCGCACGTCATCGGCTGGGCCTTCGCGTTCGGAGCCGTCTGGTACGGCGCCTACCGTCTGGCCAGGCGGTTCCGCAGGACGTGGCTCGGCTTCGCGGTCGGCATCGTGCCGTTCGTGGTCGTGCTCTACTTCCTGTACGAGAACGTCAACCGTCTGCTGCCTGCGGCCGTCTGATCCCGGGTGATCGACGACATCGACGCCGGGCACTCCTGTGTCGTGATCCGCTGTTTACGTGCCGATGAAACGCGGCGGGCGCTTCTCCAAGAACGCGAGCCGACCCTCCTCGGCATCCGCGCTGGCCCACGCGACGAGGCGGGCCTGCTCGACGGCGGGGTCGCGCGCAGGCGGGGGTGCCGACGTCTCCAACGCGAGCTTGTGGGTGGCCATCGTCATCGGTGCGAGCTCCGCGATCTCGCGGGCCCAGGCCAGCGCGTCGTGGAGCCCACCGATGCGGTGGATTGCGCCCGAGGCCACCAGTTGCTCGCCGCGGTAGGTCTGCGCAGCCACCAGCATCGCCCGGGCGATCGGCCAACCCATCTCCCGGGCGAGGCGCTCGATCGTCCAGTGATCCACCACCAGGCCGAGCTTGGCGGCCGGGATGCCGAAGATGCTGCGCTCTGACGCCACGCGTAGGTCGCACGAGATCACGAGCTGGGTACCGGCACCCAACGCCGGGCCATCGACTGCGGCGATCGTCGGGATCGGCAACTCGGTGAACCCACGCAGAGCGGCCAACAGCGCATCGAGAAACGCACCACTTTCCACACCGGTCAGGTCGGCTCCGGCGCAAAAAGCCGGCGGCGCACCGGTGAGCACCACGCAGCGGACGCCGGCATCGAGCACCTCGTGCTGGGCACGGCGCAACGCGAGCAGGGTCTGGTGGTCGACGGCATTGCGGCGCTCCGGTCGATCGATCGTGATCAGCGCCACCGGGCCCTCGATCTCGACATGCACCGATTCGAGATGGCCGGTGTCGAGATGGCCGGTCTCGAGATGGCCGGTCATCGACTGGTCCGCTCTACCATGCCAGGAGACTGTATGACACCCACCGACCCTGCACCCCGACCGACGCCCACGCCCACGGCCGCCGCTCAGAGCCACGATCCGGTGCGCGCCCGCCGTGCCGCCGTGGCCAAATGGAACCGGCTGGCCACTCGCGTTGGCTACGCCCTGTTCCTGGTGGCCGTGGTGATGTTCTTCGTCGCCCTCGCGACCGATTTCTCCTCGGGCAAGGTGACGGTGATCACCACCTCGATGATCATCGGTTCGGTGCTGCTCGCCCCGGCCATCGTGGTGGGGTATGCGGTCAAGGCAGCCGAGAAGGACGACGTTGCTCGCGGTTTGTGACCCGACGCTGACGCGGCGCTGATCGGGGGGTGCGGTTGGGCGTCACATTGATTACCCTGTGGTAACTCCTATGTCGATCCGTCTCACCGCATCTGCCCGGCGCGAACAGCTGCTCGATGTCGCCCTCCAGGTCTTTGCTCGCCAGGGCTACCACGGGTCATCGATGAACGATGTCGCCGACGCCGCCGGCGTGACCAAGCCGGTGGTGTACCAGCACTTCGATTCCAAGCGTGACCTCTACCTGGCCCTGCTCGACGAGGTGGGCGCGCGGATGCTGACCGCGATCTCCAAGGCCACTGCCGGCGCAACCGACGGCAAGGACCAGACCGAACTTGGTTTCACCGCCTACTTCCGCTGGGTAGCCGACGATCACGACGCATTCCTGCTCCTGTTCGGCAGCGGGGCCCGGCGTGACGAGGAGTTCAACGACGCAGTGCGCAAGCTGACCGCGCAGGTGGCCGAGGCGATCAAGCCCCTCATCACGGCCGACATCGATGCCGAGCACCAGCGCACCCTGGCCCACGGCCTGGTGGGCCTGGCCGAGGGAGTGAGCCGCAGGTTGGTGGACATCGGCGAGGCGTTCGATCCCGTGCTGCTCGGCCGCCAGGTGAGCGATCTCGCCTGGGCCGGCCTGCGCGCTGCGGGTCGCACAACCACGAGCACCGACCGCTGACCCTGGCCAGGGTTCGGGCCGCAGTTCGGACCATCAGGGTCCGTACGACGGCGAGGGCTGCTGGAACCCCGGTTGGGGCGGGTATCCGGGCTGACTCATCAGCTGCGGCAGCACCGATGGACCGTCAATGGCGCAGCGTGAGGCCTCGGTAGCCGTCGACGAAGCCCACCCGCTTCAAGGCCTCCACAAGGGGGCCGTCCGTGCCAACGGTGGCACCGTCGATCTTGCGGATCTCCAACCCGCGGACCCGGCCGTCTTTGACGAGCGACGCCAGCGCGTCGGCCCAGCCGAAATCAGTGGACGCGTCCGGGAACGTGATCAGGCTGTGGCTGCGCCGGTCGAACCACACGAGCGCGCGACCCGCCGAGAGCACCACCACGGCCCCCGCCGAGCGGGCTGGGCGGCCACCGTGGTCTGGCCACGGCAGGGTACCGCCGTATGGTTGGGCGGGATCGGTGGCGGCCAGCACCACGGGCTGGGGCATGTCCTCCGGATGCAGCGCGTCGGGCCCTTCGCGCACGCTGCGCAGCCGGTCGACGGCGCCGGGCAGGCTGAACTGCGCCGCGCCGAGCCCACTGACGAAGTAGCCGCGCCGCACCTGGCCACGCTCCTCCAGCACCTTGAGCACGCCGTACACGGCACTGAAACCACCGACCACGCCTTCGGCTGCGACGGCTTCTCGAGTGAGCACGCCGTGACGTTCCAGCAGTTGCAGCGCGCTGGCATGGGCGATCGCGGTGGGCGCCGGCCGAGGCTGCAGCAACGGTGCGACGAGACTCCACCGACCCGCACCAGCGGGCGGGCCCAGTCGGCTGAGCCTGCCGGGACGGGGTCGGCCACGCTGGCTGCCAGCCGTTGCGTTCGGTCGCTTCGTGCCGCCGAGCCCGCCGCTGACGACCGCCCGCAGCGGGGCCAGCGAGTCGTTGGTGACCTCGCCCGCCCAGACCAGGTCCCACAGCGCGTTGAGCAACTCGGTGTCCGTGTATGTGGGCGCGGCCGCGCGGATCTGGTTCCAGAAGCTCGCGCCGCGTTCGCGCAGCAGCGTGCGGATCGCCTCGTGCAGCTCACCGGAGGGGCTCTCCACCGTCTCCAGCGCGCCGGCCAGGGCGGCGAGCTGATCGACGAAGTACAGCCGCACCCGGCCATCGCCCGAACCGATGGGGCCTGCGCCCAACCACACGACCTCACCGCTGGTGCACAACTCGTCGAGGTCGGTGGGCCGGTAGCCGCGAATGCGCGCCGGCAAGATCTCCGACTCCAGCGCCGAGGCCACGAGCGCCGAGCCCTGCAGCACCCCCAGTGTCTCCACCAGCGCATCCACACCGCGCCGCTCGCCGGGAATGCCGTGCCAGAGCGTGAGGAATCGGGCGAGGGCAAATGGTTCCACCGGCTC
>JAYTSB010000218.1:0-11957 GCA_043745825.1 Actinomycetota bacterium
GCGATCGTGAGAAACTGGCGGTGGCCCACGGCCATGCCAGGCAGCCACGCTCCGGTGACTGGCAGTGGTGCATCCATCGGTTCCTCCTCTCGCCTCTTCGTTCGTGCTGGGCGTTGCGAGCGGCCGGAGCCTTTGTTGCCGGGGTGAGCCGACCACATCCCATCTGCAGATGGTTGGCACCTTGGGGCTTCCGACCCAGGTTGCCGGGCTCGTCCCCCGTTGCCGGTTGGCGGGCCGCTCGAAATGCTGTGCGCAGTGTAACGGGTCGTCGCGAACTGTTCACGACGTTTCCCGCTGCGCCGGGCACAGGTGCGCCCGAACGAATCAGCCGGCCGCTGCGGTCTCGGCGAGAGCGAGCGCCCTCAGTCGCTTGTAGTCCACCTTGCCGTTCGGCGCGCGCAGGATTGACGGCACTGTCACCATCCGGCGCGGTGCCTTGTAGTGGGCGAGATGCAAGCGCACGTGAGCACTGAGCATGGCGAGGTCCGGATTCTGGCCGTCCTCGGGCTCCACCACTGCACAAATCAGCTCGCCGAAGCGCGGGTCGGGCAAGCCGACGCAGACGGCGTCACGAACACCCGGGTGGGTCTTCAACGCCTCTTCGACCTCTTCGGGAAAAACCTTCTCGCCGCCGGTGTTGATGCACACCGAACCGCGACCGAGCAGGTGCAGGCTGCCGTCCTCGTTGACGCAGGCGTAGTCGCCGGGCACGCTCCAGCGACGACCTTCGTAGGTGCGGAACGTCTGCGCCGTCTTGGCTTCGTCCTTGTAGTAGCCGAGCGGGATGAACCCGCCGACGGCCACGACGCCGGCTTCATCCGAGCCGGGCGCGATGCGCTCGCCGAACTCGTCGAACACGGCGCAGTTCGGGCCGAGCTGGAACTTGGCCGTCTGCTGCGGTGCGCCGTTGGCACTGATCGATGCACCCATGCCGACTGCTTCGGACGAACCGAACGAGTCGAACAGGATCGCCCCAGGCATGAACTCGAGCAGGCCTGACTTGTTTTCCTGGCTCCACATCACGCCGCTGGAGGTGATCAGGCCAACGGTGCTGAGGTCGTAACGATGCGGGAACGCCTGCAACTGCTCCAGCATCGGGCCGGCAAAGGCCTGGCCGACGATGATGATGCCGTTGACGCCGCGGCGCTGCACCGTGCTCAGCAGTTCGTCGATGTCGAACTTGCGGTTGATGAGCGTGACGATGCAGCCGCCGGCCGTCATCGTGTTGATCGCGCTGAATTGACCGGTGCCGTGCATCAGCGGGCAGGCCACCAGCGTCACCGGACCGACGGGCAGCGAAGGATCGGTGCGCGAGACGAGGTCGTCGACATCGGCGGCCGGCAATGCCCCGGTGATGGGGCTGCCGCCTGCACCGAGCACGTTGAACAGATCGTCCTGGCGCCACATGACTCCCTTGGGCATTCCGGTGGTGCCTCCGGTGTAGAGCAGGAGGAGGTCGTCGCCGCCCGGATCCACGTGCCCGTCGGGAATCACCCGGCCCGCCGACGCGACAGCCTCGTACGGCGTGGCCCAGTCCGGGCCGGCGCCCGATTCATCGGCCACGACGTACCAGCAGCGCACCTTCTGGAGTCGCTCGCGGATCTGCTCCAGCAGTTCGGTGAACGCGGCGTGGAACACCACGGCTTCGGCGTCGGCGTTGTCGAACAGATAGGTGATCTCATCGGCGCCATACCGGTAGTTGGTGTTGACGGGCGCCATCCCGGCCTTGAAGGCTGCGGTCATCGCCTCCATGTACTCGGGTGAGTTGTACAGGTAGCACGCCAATTTGGACTGGTGGCTGACGCCTCTGGCGAGCAGATCGGCGGCCAGCGATGTGGTGCGCTGGTCGAACTCGCCCCATGTGATGACCCGCTCACCCTGGATCTGGCAGGGCCGATGCGGCGCTCGCGCCGCCACCGCAGTGAAGATCTTCGCGAAATTCCAGTCGGTCATCCGTTCCCCCCGGCAAGCCTCCCCGGGCACGTTGCACCCGGTGAGGGCCAAGGTAGCCGAGGCGCCAGGCGAGCACCCGACGGAAGTGCGGTGCCACGAAGGGGTGGGGCGACGTGTCGGCACAGAGCGGCGGGGGTATGGTCGGTCCGTACGCGGGTGGCGCGGGGCCGAGGAGGCCCACCATGTGCGACGCCTGCGCACCAGTTTTCAATCGACGATCGATCCTGCGGGGGGCCGTGCTCGGTGGCTCGATGGCTGCGGCTGCGAGCCTTCGCAGCACATCGGCGGTGAGCGCCGCAGCGCCTGGCGCTGACTCCGGCACCGGCGGCGTGGAGAACGCGTCGATGGCCGAGGACGCGGTGTCGCTCACCGCTCACGCACGCACGAGCACGACGATGGCAAACGCCACTCGGCAGATCCCGGCGCCGAATGCGAACGCCCTGCAGTCGCCGCCCATCGTCACCCGCAAACAGTGGGGCGCCGATGAGTCCATCCGCCTCGACAACCGCTCGTTCGCGCCGATCCGCAAGCTGATCGTGCACCACACCGCCAGCCCCAACAAGCCTGCCAGCCCGGCCTCGGTGGTGCGGTTCGTGGAGACCTATCACGCCTCCGGGCGGGGCTTCTCCGACACGGGCTACAACTACCTGATCGATCACAAGGGCGTGATCTATGAAGGACGCGCCGCGCGCCGGTACTCGTCGGGCGAAGCCATCACCGGTGAGGACAACACGGGTTGGGGCGTGGTCGGCGCACACGCCAAAGGCTTCAACGCCGGTTCGTGCGGGGTGTGCCTGATCGGTGACTTCGACCTTGCCTCACCCACCGACGCCGCGATCAGCAGTCTCGTGTGGCTGCTCGCTTGGAAGGCCAGCAGGCACCGCATCGATGCCAAGGGCGCTGAGGAATACATCGACATCTTCGGCAGACGGCACGTGTTTGCGAACATCAGCGGGCATCGCCAGGTCGGGCGTACGCTGTGCCCGGGCAACCGCCTGGCCAAGCTGCTCCCGGCGGTGCGTGCCGAGGTCGCCCGTCGCGCCGGGGGTTGGCCGGACATGGTGGTGGACAACCCCGGTGTGCTGCGCCGCGAGTACGGCACCCTGCGCGCGCCGTCGTCCACGCCCGCTGCGACAAACGTCTCGGGCACCGGCTCGGCCGGGGGCTCGGGCGGTGGCTCGTCGTCGGCTGGTGGCTCGGCCGGCAGTGCCACCACCACGCCGGGAACGGCGACCACGCTGTCGGCCATCCGCGTGGTGAGCAGCACGGGCACCGTATACACGGCAGGCAAGGCGCGCACGCTCGGTAACCCGGCGGCCAACGGCGTCGCCGACGTGGTCGCGCTCACCAACGGCCGCGCCGGTGACGGCTACTGGGCGCTCGGCCGAAGTGGCGCCGTGGCCGGCTTCGGCGGCGTACCCGTGCCCGGTGATGCACAGGGCAAGGGCACCGCCGCGGACATCGCGGCGACCCCTACCGGCCAGGGCTACTGGGTGCTGATGGCCGACGGCGGCATCTTCCCGTTCGGTGATGCTGGCTATGCATCGTCGCCCCGGCGCGCCGGGTTGGGGGGAACGGCCCAACGGCTTGTACCGCGCCCGCAGGCCGACGGCTACTGGGTGCTGATGGCAGGCGGCATCATTCGTGCGTTCGGGGCTGCGCCGAACCTCGGCGGACCCACCGACGCCGGCACCGCCATCGATCTCGTGAGCACACCATCGGGTGCGGGCTACTGGGTGCTCACCGACGCCGGGCGCGTCGTGCCCTTCGGCGATGCGGTCGACAAGGGCGATCTGAAGCGCTCCGGGGTGCACTGGTCCAAGCCGGTGGCCCATCTGCTCGGCACCCCAAGTGGCTCGGGGTATGTCATCGTCAACATCGAGGGCTCGATGCTCTCCTTCGGCGACGCACCCGCCTACGCCTCCTTCGGGGGCAGCGGCATCACCGCCATCGGCGTCGCGCCAGCCTTCGCCTGAGGCTGCGGCGAAAGCACCGGGCGAAGCACCGGCAGCGTCGAAAGTGCGGCGACCGTGCGGCGACACGCCGCGACAGCACGGATCGACCGGTGTGAGCCGATCGGTGCTGTCGCGTGAGAGCGGGATGCGGCGGGGCGCGCAGGAGTGAGGCGCTCCAACTCGACAGGGCGCAGGGCGCGCTGCGAGCGTTGGGGGCGAGCACGACGGACCGGACTGCACATGACCACCACGAACGACCACTCCCCCGAGCCGCGGATCGACGCAGAGGCCCTGCGCGCCAGGTACCGCGCCGAGCGCGACAAACGACTGCGCGCCGATGGCAACGAGCAGTACATCGAACCAACCGGCCGCTTCCGCCACTACCTCGACGATCCCTACGTTGAGCCGGTGCAGCGCGAGCCCTTGTTCGACGAGGTGACGGTGGCCTTCATCGGCGGGGGGTTCGCCGGGCTGGTCACGGCGGCGCGGCTGCGCGAGGCGGGCATCGACGACGTGCGCATCATCGAAAAGGCCGGCGACGTCGGCGGCACCTGGTACTGGAACCGGTATCCCGGCGCGCAGTGCGACACCGCTGCGTTCGTGTACCTGCCGCTGCTCGAAGAGACGGGACACATGCCCAGCGAGAAGTACACCCACGGTCCGGAGATCCTCGGCCACTGCCGGCGCATCGCCGAGCACTACGGGCTGTACCAACACGCGTGCCTGTCGACCGAAGTCACCGGCCTGGAGTGGGATGACGCCGCGAGCCGCTGGATCATTCGCACCAATCGGGGCGACGAGATGCGCGCCCAGTTCGTGGCGATGGGCACGGGGCCGCTGCATCGGCCCAAGCTGCCGGGCATCGAGGGCATCGAACTGTTCGGGGGCCACAGCTTCCATACCAGCCGATGGGACCACGCCTACACCGGCGGCAACCCGGATGGCGCGCCGATGGAACGACTCGCCGACAGGCGCGTCGGCATCATCGGCACCGGCGCCACCGCTGTGCAGTGCGTGCCCCACCTCTCACGCGCAGCCGGTGAGTTGTACGTGTTCCAGCGCACGCCCTCCTCTATCGACGTGCGCAACAACCATGCCGTGGATCCGGAGTGGTTCGACACGCTGCAGCCCGGCTGGCAGCAGCAGTGGTTGACGAACTTCACCACCCTGCAGACGGGTGGTTTCGCAGACGAGGATCTCGTCAAGGACGGCTGGACGGACATCTCCAAGCGCATCCGCGACCGGCTCTTCTCCACACCGGACCCCGAGTTCACCCCGGAAGCGTTCGAGCGCGCGTACCACGACAGCGATGACGAGAAGATGACCGAGATCCGGGCGCGTGTAGACGCGATCATCGCCGATCCCTCGACCGCAGAGGCGCTGAAGCCCTGGTACCGGCAGCTCTGCAAGCGTCCGTGCTTTCACGACGAGTACCTCGATTCGTACAACCGGCCGAACACCCATCTCGTGGACACCGATGGCCGCGGTGTGGACCGCATCGACGAGACCGGCGTGTGGGCGGGCGGCACGCACTACGAGCTCGACCTGCTGATCTACGCCTCGGGGTTCGAGGTCGGCACCCCGTTCGAGCGGCGGTCCGGTTACGACGTGATTGGCCGAGATGGGCGCACCCTCTCGCAAACCTGGACAGATGGCATGGTGAGCTTGCACGGCATCCACGTGCACGGGTTCCCGAACCTGTTCGTGGTATCGCCCACCCAGGGTGCCAACCTGATCTCCAACGTGCCGCACAACCTCACCGAGGCGGGCACCACGATTGCGGCCATCGTGCGCCATGCACTCGACGTCGGCGCCGACCAGGTGGACGTCACCGAGGAGGCCCAGGACGCGTGGGTGCAGCTGTTGGAGAACGGCGGTCGCCGCTTCGGCAACCAGCCCGATTGCACCCCGGGTTACTACAACAACGAGGGCCGTGGCGCGAACCGTGCGGGTTTGCGCAACAGTCTCGGCTATCCGCTCGGCCCCGTTGCGTACTTCGAGCACATCGAGCGCTGGAGGACCAGCGGCGAGTTCGCCGGCCTGACCTTCACCGACCGGACATCTGATGAGAGGAAGCGCACGCCATCGCCCGTCTGACCAAGCGCAACGTCGAGTCACTGCTCGCCGGCTACGACGACGACCCGGTCGCTGGGCTGTCTGCCGCACTGCGCATTGTGCTGGAGCGGCCGGACGCAACGTGGCCCGAGCTGCTTGCGTCGGCCGGATTCTCCGACGCCCGTACCGCCGCGCTGCTCGTGGGTGAGGAGGGTGCGCTCGACGCGTTGGCCCGCGAGCTCAACGAGTTGCGCGACCTCGCCTGAGTCGCACCGTCAGAGCGTGCCGATCACCGGCTGGGCGAGGCGCATGTTCTGGGCGTACCCCACCTCGGTGGGCAGGAAGCCGTTTCGGTCCGGCCACAGCAGCTGCACGATCTCGAACGGGCGACCCCGATACCAGGCGGAGGCGGTGCGAAAGAATCCGCCCCAGCGTTCGAGATCGATGGGCGCAAACACACACCGCAGTTCATTGTCGAGCAGGCCGACCAGGTCCACCCCCAACGGAATCTCCGTGCCGCCCTGGAGCATGTCAACCACCAAGCCGAGCAGGCCGTTCGCGGCAACGGGCTGGAGGCCGAAGATCGCCACCTCGGGGAAGCCGGTGAGCTCGGGAATTCCGATGGTGTAGGCATACCCCGGCAACGGCGGATCCGTGCCCGCGTCCGGCTGCACCGGCTCCAGCGCCCAGCCGTTGGTCTCGATCATCCACTCGATCTTCTCCGCGTGCGGGATGTGGAAGTCGGGCAGTTCCTGGCTCATTCCGGCGCCATCTCCATCAGACGCGGCCCATCAGATGAGGGCCTCGCTGTCCAGGTCGAGAGCGTGCTGGAGGTGGCGTGTGGCCATCGCCGCGAACATCGCTTCGCTGCGCTCGGTTCCGCCCACGATCTGTGAGGCGATCACGGCCATCACCACGCCCCCGAACGCTTCGCGACGGTACTGCGCCCACGCCCAGTCGTCGTCGATGTCCACGCCATAGTCGTTGCGCAGCAGCGCGGTGTACTCGGCCAGGACCTCGCGCTCGATGAGCCGCCGATCCTCCGGCAGCGGCCCTGCGCCGAGGAAGTACGAAACGTCGCCGAGGCCGGGTCCGTGCCCCGGTGTCTGCCAGTCCACCGCCGTGATGGGGTGCCCGCCAGCCGCGGATTCGAACATCAGGTTGTCGAGGCGATAGTCCCCGTGCGTCACCGTGTAGGGCGGGGTACGACCCTCGGTCCACGCACCGAGTTGGGGCCCGAACCGCCCCAACAGGTTGGCCTGTTCGGGTGACAGGTAGGTGGCGTAGGTGGCGATGAAGTTTGCGTAGACCATGTCCCACAGGCCCACGAGCATGGCCGTGTCGTCCGGGCTGGTGCGACGTGTCAGCCAGTCGATGTCGCCCAGCGTGGGGTCGTCCCAGCGGGGGCCGTGCAACCGGGCCAGCTCCAGCACGGCGATGCGCGCCAGGTGGGGTGAACAGCCGGTGATCTGGTTGCCCTGCTCGGCGGGCGCAAGGTCTTCGAGCACGATCACGAAGTCACCGCAGGTCTCGGTCCACTCGCTGTGGTAGCAGCGCGGCACGCAGATGTCTACCGTTGCCGCGATGTCGTTGTAGAACTTCGACTCGCGCTCGTAGTTGCGCAGGGCGATTCCCGTGGCCCGGCTGGTCTCGTCCGGCGACGGCAGCTTGATGACCACGCTGGAGGGCGCGGCAGCGGACTCGGCTCGCAACGTCACGCGCAGGTTCATGCCGACCAGACCATCGCCGATGCGCTGGATCTCGACCACGTCCACCGCACTGTCGAACACGGTCGACAGCCACTCCCCCGTCACGTCGTCAGGTGTCACGCCGGGCACGGTAGCGGATGCGATGGTGCGCAACGGTGCCGGGCCGATACCGTCGAGTCGACATGTACCGGTTCCTGCTCCGCCCGAAATGGATCCTGTTCCACATGGTCGTTTTCAGCGCCGCGATCGGCATGCTCGGCCTCGCCAACTGGCAGTGGAACCGGCATCTGGAGCGCGATGCGTTCGTGTCGCGGGTGCGCGCCAACGAGGAGCGACCGGCAACGGATCTCGCCCCGCTGCTGATCTCGGCCAAGCCGGCCGAGATCGAGTACCGAACGGTTGCAGCAGCCGGCGCCTACGTCGCCGGCCAGCAACTCGTCGAGATCCTGCAGACCCAGAACGGCGTCAACGGCGTGAACGTGCTCACGCCGTTCCAGATCGACGGAGGCCCGATCGTGATCGTCAACCGGGGCTTCGTCGTCGACGGTCAGCCGATCCCTGATCCGCCGGCAGGCACGCTGCGGATCGGCGGCACGGCACGGCGCAGCGAGCTTCGCCGGACCGGCGAGCTCACCGACAACAGCGATGGCGCCACCATCGAGATCCGGCGAATCGAACTCTCCGTCGTCGAGAACAAGCTGGGCATCACCGTTGCGCCGATCTACATCGACTTCACGAAATCGATCCCGCCGTCGCCGGTGCCACCCACTCCCGTGCCCGCTCCGAACCTCAGCGGCGGGCCGCCGCACGTGTCCTACACGGTGCAATGGATCGTCTTCTCCATCGCAGCGGTGGTGGGCTGGGTGTTTGCGATCCGCCGCACCCGTCGCAACCAGGACCGTGCCGCCGCCAAGGCAGCTCAGGCGGCTCAGGCAGCGGAGGCAGCCCAGGCCGCCGCAACGACGGGGGCGGACACGGACGCAGGTGGCGCCGCAATCGCCAACGAGGTCAGTGACGAGCGTCCAGTGCAGCCATCCGTCTGAACTGCTCCACCACGTCGGGGCTTTGGTGCTGCGGGTCGAGCGTGCGGTAGACGGTGTCCACGTTCACGCTGATCCGGCCGGAATCGCCCCAGTGGCCGAACCCGTTGAGCGCGATGTCACGCGCTGCCTCCCACGCGTCCATGCCGGCATGAAACCGCGCCGTGGCCTCGGTCTGCACGAACGACAGGTAGTCACGCACCTGGGCCACGCCGGTCTTGTCGGTCAGCCGGCCATGGCCGGGCACCACGGTCTCGATGTCCATGCCCAGCATCAGATCGCACGCGGCGATCCAGTTGTCCAACGGACCGGCCCACACGATGGGCGTCCCGCCGATGAACAGGATGTCACCCGTGTACACGGTCTTCGCGTCGGGCACGTACACGATCACGTCGCCAGCGGTGTGCGCCGGGCCGACCTCGATCAACTCGATCGCGCGACCGCCGACCTCGATGTCGAGGCGCCCCTCGAACGTGCGCGTCGGCGGGGTCAGGTCGATCCCGTCGAACTGGAACGCACCGAAGAACCCGCGGAACAGTTCACCCAACTCACCGGGCGCGTTGTTCAACGCAGCCAGCATCGAGGGAGGAACCTGGCGCATCTCGTGCGCAGCCTTTTCACTGGCGATGATCTCGGCGTGACTCACCAATTGGTTGCCGTAGCAGTGATCGCCGTTGGCGTGGGTGTTGACCACCGTCGCGATCGGCGCCGAGCCGACGGCGCCGGCCATCGCGTCGAGCATCTCCCCCGTTAGGCGCAGGTCGAACAGGGTGTCCACGAGCAGCGATACGCCATCGCCCACCACGAGCCCGGCGTTGCTCCAGCCCCACCCGCCGTCAGGCTGCAAGTACGCGAAGCACCCGTCTCCCAGCTCGTGGAGACCCTTCCTGTAGCTGCTGGTGTGGCCGTCGGAGCTCATCGTCATCACCCCCTTGTAGCACGTGGGCACGACGTCGCGGTGATCACCACAGACGCCCCTGCACGACGCCGACCTATGCTGCGCCGATGCGGCAACTGAGCGGGATCGACGTCAGCTTCCTGAACATGGAGACGCCCAGTGTCTTCGGCCACGTCTCCTCGCTGAACATCTACGATCCGTCCGATGCGCCCGGCGGCGCGGGGTTGGAAGCCACCAAACAGATCATCCTCGAACGCATCGACCTGCTGGCCCCCTTTCGCCGCAGGCTGGTGGAGGTGCCGTTCGGGCTGGACATGCCGTACTGGATCGAGGACCCCGCGTTCGACATCGACTTCCACGTCCGTCACCATGCCGTCCCAGCACCCGGCACACCCGAGCAACTGGCCGAGGTGATCAGCCGCATCGTCGCCCGCCCGCTCGATCGCAGCCGTCCGCTGTGGGAGCTCTACGTGATCGAAGGCGTGGCCAATGGCACCCGCATCGCGCAGCTGACCAAGGTGCATCACGCCGCGATCGATGGTGCTGCGGGCGCATCCATGCTGGCCGCGATCCTCGACCCCAGCCCGGACTACCGCCCCAACGGCACCGTGGCTCCGTGGGTGCCCGACACGGTGCCCACTGACGAGGAGCTGCTGCGCATCACCATGCGCGAGTACCTGCGTCGTCCCGAAAAGATGGTGCGACTCTCCGTGCGCAGCATCCGTGAGCTCGCCGCTTCCACCCAGAACGGCGGCCTGCGCGCCCTCGCCGACGTGATCGCCCAACCAATGCCGGGGGCGTTCGGCAAGATGATGCGCGAGCGCCTGCGCGGTGCGAACCACGACGTCGACCATCCGCCCGCGCTGCCACCGACGCAGGCACCGCGCACCCCATGGAATCGGCCCATCACACCCCACCGGAGGTTCGCCAGCGTCACCATCCCGCTCGATGATGCCAAGCGCGTCCGCCGCCAATTCGGCTGCACGTTCAACGACGTGGTGATGGCCCTGTGCTCGGGCGCCCTACGCCGCTACCTGATTCTGCACGACTGCCTGCCGGACGAGTCGTTGATTGCGATGGTGCCCATCAGTGTGCGGAGCGGGAGCGAGGGCGACGCCTATCAGAACCGGGTATCGGCTCTGCTCGCCGATCTGGCCACGAACGAGGCCGATCCCGTCGCCCGGCTGCAGCGGGTGCGTTCCTCGATGACCGCCGCCAAGGACAACTTCGCCGCCATCCCGGCCGAGACGCTGCAGGACTTCACCCAGTTCGCCCCGCCCGCGGTCGCCGCCCGGGCAATGCGGATGTACAGCCGATTGCGCATCGCCGACCGGATGAACCCACCGTTCAACCTCATCATCAGCAACGTACCCGGGCCCAATTATCCCCTGTACAGCGCCGGGGCCAAGCTCGAGCACTTCTACCCCGTGTCGGCGTTGGCCGATGGCCAGGGTCTGAACATGACGGTGCAGAGCTACAACGGCAATCTCGACTTCGGCTTCATCGCCTGCCGCGACCTCGTCCCCGATCTGTGGGTGATGGCTGATCTGCTGCAGGAGAGCATGGACGAACTCCTGGCGCTCTGCGACGCTGAGCCGGCCGCCGTAGCGCCCTCGAAGCCGGCCAAGACTGCGGCCGCTTCGAAGACAAAGGCTCCGACGAAGAAGGCTGCGCCAGCAAAGAAGACCGCGCCAGCGAAGAAGGCTGCCCCGGCAAAGAAGGCTGCCCCGGCAAAGACGGCACCTCGTGCACCCAAGTTGGCCGCCGCGCCGCCGAAGCGCGCTGTCCTTCCTGCCAAGCGGGTCAGAGGGAAGTTGGGCTGACGGCCGACATCGCCCGGGCGATTCGCTCGGCCACCATCACCGTGGGCAGATGCACGTTCGCGGCCGGCAGATCGGGGAACACGCTGGCATCGCACACCCGGAGGTTGCGGTGCTCATGGACGCGACCGGCCGTGTCCACCACTGCGCCCGGGTGATCGATCGGTCCCATCCGGCACGAGGAACTGGCATGGACATAGTCACCGACCCGCCCGCGCAGCCAGGCGTCGAAGCCGTCGTCGTCGTCGAGCGCCATCACGGGAGTGCCGACCTCATCGATGAGCACGCTGTCAGCCACCTGTCGGAACGCCTCGCTGTCGGCCAAGGCAATCATGTGTCGGGCGGCCTCGCGCAGACGCACAACGTCACGCTCGTCGGACAGCATGTCGAACTGCACCCACGGTCGACCGGCGCGCAGCTGCACCGAACCGCTGGAGTGCACGGACATCACCCCGGCCACGAGTGCTCCGTGGTCAGGATGGCCGACGTGGTTCATCGGCAGCAACTGCAGGTCGCCATCGCCATCC
>JAYTSB010000219.1:0-3083 GCA_043745825.1 Actinomycetota bacterium
GACCGGCAGCACCGTGACGGGGATGTGATCGATGACGTGGCGGTCCTCCGCTGTCAGGTGCCGGGAGTAGCGATATCTGACGCCGTCGATCCGGTTGACGTGTACCGAGTCGTCGACGATGACCTCGATCCCGTCGTGCTCGGTGAAGCCGTCAAGGCCGTGCAGACGCGCCCCAGCTGGTCCCGAGAGCATCGCCCGCGGCGCGGAGAGCGTTGCGGCCATCGCCTTGCGCGTCCAGGTGTCGATGCTTCCGCACGGCACGATGAGGTTCGACGCGTGCCGGGTCCACACATCTCGTCTCAGCAAAGTGTGCGCCCGGCGACTCGATATGCCCAGTGCCCGCAGTTGGCGGTCAGTTGCCACTCCGTGCTGTTTCGCGAACAGCTCCCCGGCGCGTTGGATCGGTGGTTTCGTGTCGCTCGTCCGCTTCATCTACACCTGAGTGCTCCGAACGGGTACCCAGCGGAAGATCCGGTGACAGTTCGAGCCGGCAGGTTTCGGTCGACGCAAGCTGTCGCGTTGGATTGGCTCCGCCAACGCGCCGCGGTGACCGCGCCGATCGGCCGAAGTCGGTCGATCCATGCTGTCGCGGCTGGAACTTGCTCCGTGCGGAGTGCGGACGAGCGGGTGCGGGGAAGCTGGAGTGGGCGGCCGGGCGAGCGGGTGCGGGCGAGCGGGTGCGGGCGAGCGGGTGCGGTGTGGGCGGGCGAGCGGGTGCGGGTGCTCCGAACTGGCAGGCGTGCGGGGGTGCGAGGCGCGGGCGGGCCCGGGAGGGCTCCGGGGTGAGACGTGTTCGGGGCGCGTTGTAGCGTGCCGACGTGGACGCCACCGACTTCGCCCTGCCTGCGCGGGTGCCTGCTGCGCGCTACACCTCGGCGGCGTTCGCCGAACTGGAGCACGAGCGGATGTGGCCGAAGGTGTGGCTGGTGGCGTGCACGGTGGATCACGTGCGGGCCCCCGGCGACTTCTTCGAGTTCCGCTGCGGCCGGTACTCGGTGATCATCGTGCGTGGCGACGACGGCACCTTGCGTGCATTTCAGAACGTGTGCCTGCATCGCGGCAACCAGTTGTGCGAGGGCAGCGGCACCGGCTTGTCCGAGATCCGCTGCCCGTACCACCGGTGGGCGTGGGGTCTCGATGGGGCGCTGCGCGAGGTGCCGTCACGGAAGGGCTTCGGCGTGCTCGACAACGAGTCGCTCGCGCTGATCGGCGCGCAGGTGGACACGTGGGGCCCGCTGGTGTTCGTCAACCTCGATCCCGACGCTGCGCCTCTGGATGAGTACCTCGAGGGCGTGATCGACGACAGCGAGTGGGCCCGGCTGGACGAGTTCGGCTGCACGTACACCACCACTTCCCACGTCGAGAGCAACTGGAAGGTGGTGTCCGACGGGTTCAGCGAGACGTACCACGTGCAGGGCATTCACCCGGAGATGCTCGCCAGCATCGATGACGTGAACACCGAACAGCATGTGTGGGACCGCCACTCCGTCTCGCACCAGCGCTACGGCATGGCCAGCCCGCGCCTGCGCGACCGCAGCGATCAGGCGGTGTGGGACTCGTTCATCGTCACGCAGGGCGCGCGCATGGGTCCGCAGTTCACCTTGCCCTCGCCGGCCCCGCAGCCCGAAGCCGGCGAGACCATCCGCGACGTGATCGCCACCAGGATCCGCCAGAACCAGGCCGGGCGGGGCGTGGACATCAGTGATCTCGACACCGATGGCATCCTCCGCCTGTCGCAGTACAACCTGTTCCCCAACACGACGGTGCTGGTGTGGGGTGAGATGGTGAACGTGTTGACGTCTCGCCCCGGGCCGACCGTTGACGCGGCCGAGTTGACGATGTTCCTGCTCGATCGCCGGCCACCGGGAACCACGACTGCAGATGCAACGCGGCCGACGGACATCGCCTTGCCCGCTGACGCCGGCCTCGGCGTGGTGATCGACCAAGACGTGGCGATGCTGAAGAAGTTCCAGAAGGGGTTGCACCAGCCGGGCTTCACCCATCTGACCCTCAGCGGTGAGGAGATCCGCATCATCAACATGCATCGCGTGCTGTCGACCTTCGTCGGGGAGACCTGACCCGTCGAGCCGCGAGCGGCCAGTGGGCGTCTGACACCAGCGCCGTCGTCACGTGGTGTTCACACGGCTCGCTTTCATCGACGGCCCGACTTTGACAAAATGTAAAGCGTGACCGAAACCCTCGTCTCCAGCGATGTGACCGACTCGACCGTGGCGATCACGGTAAACGGCACGGCGGTGACCGTCCGGCGCGATCATCCGCATCTGCTGTCGGCCCTGCGGGATGAGTTGAACATCACCTCCCCCAAGGACGGCTGCTCGCCGACCGGTCAGTGCGGCTGCTGTACGGTGATGATCGATGGCAAGGCCGTCGTCAGCTGCCAGCAGCCGATGGCCAAGGTCGAGGGCAAGTCAATCGTCACCCTGGAGGGAGTCGAGGAGACCGAGCGACGGCGCTTCGCCGATGCGTTCGCGGCGTGTGGCGGCCTGCAGTGCGGGTTCTGCATCCCCGGCATTGTGATGCGCGCCAAGGCGCAGATCGACAAGAAGGGCGCCGATCTCAAGCGCGAGGACATGGCCCGTCACCTCGGCGCGCACCTCTGCCGCTGCACCGGGTACGTAAAGGTGCTCGACGCGATCGAAGCCGTGGCGTGCGGCACGAAGCTCGCCGCCCCGGCCCTAGCCGCCACCGTCGGCGGTGCCGGGGTGAAGTACGAGGCCGCCGAGCTGACCCTTGGTGACCGCGGCTACATCGATGACATGCGGGTCCCGGGGATGTTGCACGGCGCATTGCACCTCACCGAACACGCCCGCGCCGACATCATCGCGATCGACACCAGCGCTGCGGAGGCCGCGCCGGGCGTCCATGGGGTCTTCACTGCCGGCGACATCCCGGGTGAGCTCTTGGTGGGCATCATCTACAAGGACTGGCCCGTGATGATCCCCGTCGGCGGACGCACGAGCTACGCCGGCGACGTGCTGGCCATCGTCGTGGCCGACACACGCCAGCAGGCGAGGGTGGCGGCGACATTGATCGACGTCACCTACGACGTGCTTACCGTGGTG
>JAYTSB010000220.1:0-4362 GCA_043745825.1 Actinomycetota bacterium
GCCGCCGGCCGAGCCGACCTGGCGATGATGATCGGGCACATCACCCCGTTCCTGTACGTCGGCGACCCCAGCTTCGACATCGGCGTCGGCACCATCGCCGGTGCGCCAGGAGCCATTGCCGAACAGATCCTGGCCGGCACGGCCAACGGTGTGAACCAGCTGCAGGTGCGCTTCAAGGCGCGCAGTTGCAACGAGCTGTGCGACCAGATGGCGGCCTTCGCCACTGAGGTCGCGCCGCTGTTGACCACGATCTGATCGCCGACCTGCCTCCCTCCACCTTTCGACATCACCCTCACCCGTGCCACTCACGCACGACACTCACGCAAGGACGCGCCATGCTGACCAACCTCGACGACTACCCGATCCATCAGTTCGCGGAGCCGATGCGCTTCGTGGCCACGAGCGATCGCAACTTCTACGACCGCTACTACTTCATGGGATTCGAGAAGACGGGTCGGGCGATGTTCATCGCCGGGCTCGGTGTGTACCCGAACCTCGGTGTCATCGACGCCTTTCTGCTCGTGATGCACGAGGGGCAGCACCGCGTGGTCCGCGCGTCGCAGGAGCTGGAGCTTTCCGACCGGCTCAAGCCGGCCGTGGGTCCGCTCAGCGTCGAGGTCGTGAAAGCGCTGAAGATGCTGCGCGTGCGCTGCGAGCCCAATGAGTGGGGTATTGATTTCGATGCCACGTTCACGGGCACGCACGAGCCGTTCGAAGAGCCCCGACACTACGTGCGCGAGCAGGGTCGCATCATCTTCGACACGACGCGCCTCGCTCAGACCGGGAACTGGGCCGGCACGATGACGGTCGCCGGCACCACCTTCGAGATGGCCGCCGAAGACTGGTACGGCACCCGCGACCGGTCGTGGGGTGTTCGTCCCATCGGCGAGAGCGAGCCGCAGGGCATCCGTGCCAAGCAGCACTTCAGCTGGTTCTGGATCTACTGCCCGGTCCAGTTCGAGGACCACACGCTCGTGATCATGATGCAAGAGCACCAGGACGGCAGTCGCGTGTTGGAGGAAGCCGTGCGCATCTGGCCACACGGCAGCGGCAGGCCGAAGGAGTTCTTCGCCCGACCCCGTCATGCGATGCAGTTCGCGTCGGGCACCCGGTTCAGCACCGGCGCCCGCCTGATGATGAAGACGATCGCCGATCGTGATGACGACGCACCCGGTGAGCTGATCGACATCACGGTCGAGCCGATCATCCCCGTGCACGTCGGCGTCGGAACGGGCTACGGCTATGACACCGATTGGTGCCACGGCATGTGGCAGGGCGCCGAGCCGGTGACGCAGTACTTCGAGCTCGACACGAACACGGCCGAGGGTAGGGCTCGGTTGTTCGGCATCGTCGACAACGGCGCCAAGTTCACGTACACGGACAGCCTCGGCACCCACGTCGGATACGGCCTGTACGAGAACATGATCATCGGACCGCACGATCAGTACGGCTTCACAGACATGCTCGACGGCTACACGGGCGGCCGGTCATGACCCGCACGGCGATGGCGCGCACGTTCAACCTCGCCGACCTGTTCGAGGAAGTCGCCGACGCAGCACCCGAACGGACCGCGCTGGTGGCCGGCGAGGCGCGCCGCACCTACCGCGAACTCGACGAACGGGCGACTCGGCTGGCCAACCACCTCGTGTCCATCGGTGTGGGCCGGGGCGATCACGTGGCCGTCCACTCGATGAACCGCGTCGAGTGGGTGGAGGCGTTCTTCGCCTGCTTCAAGATCAGCGCCGTTCCGATCAACGTCAACTACCGCTACATGGAAAGCGAGCTCCAGTATCTGTATGACAACGCCGACTGCGTCGCGGTGATCGTCGAGCCGCAGTTCCGCGCCCGCCTCGACGCCGTGCTCGCTGATCTGCCCGCTGTGCGCGCGGTGCTGGAGATCGGTGCCGAGTATGAGGCCGCGCTCGCTGCTGCGTCACCCACGCGGGCCACCGCCGAGCAGCTCGGTTGGAATCGTTCTGGCGACGACCTCTACATCCTCTACACAGGCGGCACCACGGGCATGCCCAAGGGCGTGATGTGGCGCCACGAGGACGCGTTCTACGCAACCATGAACTCCGCTCGGATGAGTCGCGAGCTGGCCCGACCAGAGGATCTCGGCGCCGAGATCCGCGCTGCGGTCGCGGCCGAAGCGGCACCGCTCGTGATGATGGCTCTCGGCCCGCTCATGCACGGCGGCGCGCAGTGGTTGATGGGCAACGGCCTGTTCGTCGGCGCCAAGATCGTCATCTACTGCGAGCGCGGTTTCAACGCCGACAAGATCCTCGAGATCGCGTCCTTGGAATCCGTCAACAGCATCGGCACAATCGGCGATGCCATGGCCCGTCCGCTCGCCGAGGCGA
Source organism: Actinomycetota bacterium (assembly GCA_043745825.1). Taxonomy (GTDB): domain Bacteria; phylum Actinomycetota; class Acidimicrobiia; order Acidimicrobiales; family Ilumatobacteraceae; genus WLMZ01. The sequence continues at coordinate 2,361 of JAYTSB010000220.1, forward strand.
TGGCGGCAGCTCCCTCTGGGCGCTTCGACCTGAGCCACCTGCTCAGTTTCGGCAACGGCGGTGCCCCGCTGACCCCAGCAGTACGCGAGCAGATCAAGGCGGCCGCCCCGAACCTGATGATCAACGACAGCTTCGGCGCGTCAGAGACCGGTTTCACGGGCGGCAAGCTCGACGGTGGCGAAGGATTCAGCGCCCCCAGGTTCGTGATGGGTGGGCACACCACCGTGCTGGATGACGACGGCCACCAGTGCGCGCCGGGCGTCACCGGACGCCTGGCCCGGAGCGGCCACATACCGCTCGGCTACTACAGGGACGAGGCCAAGACCGCCGCAACGTTCCCCACCTTTGCCGGCAAGCGCTGGGTCGTGCCCGGCGATTTCGCGCGCATCGAAGACGACGGTTCGATCAGCCTGCTCGGCCGCGGTTCGGTGTGCATCAACTCCGGCGGCGAAAAGATCTACCCGGAAGAAGTCGAGGCGGCGCTGAAGAAGAACCCCGGCGTGTTCGACGCCGTTGTGATTGGCACCCCCAACGAGCGTTGGGGCGAACAGGTGACGGCCATCGTCCAGTTGCGTGAGGGCGTCGCCCTCACAGCCGCAGACGTACAGGCGCACAGCCGCACGGTGCTGTCCGACTACAAGACGCCCAAGGCGGTGCTGTTCGTCGACACGCTGCAGCGCACACCGGTGGGCAAGGCCGATTACAAATGGGCCAAGGAGACCGCGCTCAGCCGCCTGCAGGCGTGACCGTCACCTCTGGGATCACTGCTTCGGCGACGAGGCGGATCGAAGACCACGCGTCGTCGATCGGGAGACCGCCGCACATCGGGTGCAGCGTCAGCGCGTCGAACGGACCCATCGTGCGGCAGCGCTCCACGCATTGATCCGGAGTCAGTACCTGGTACGTGCCCTCGGCGCGCAGTTCCTCGACGGTGGTGGCATCGCTGTGCACGGCGGAGTGGATGTCGGGGGTCTGCCACCCGGCGTAGACGCGAGCCTCGTGCAGGAAGTGGTGGCCCAATTCTGCCCAGGCCTTGTCCGGGTCCTCGGCCACGTGCACCATCGCGGTGCTCTGCGAAGGGGCCATGAAGAAACCGTGCGTGCCGTTCGCAGCGCACTGCTCGTTGTAGTACTCCGCCAGCCCCGGTACGTGCGCAGCGGCAAAGAACGGCAGTCCGAAGCGCGCGGCGCGGCGCACCGCCACCTTGCTCGTGCCGCCGAGCATGAGGATCGGGTGCGGATCGGTGGCCGGCATGGGGGTGACCCGCACTGTGCCGCCGCGGTACTCGAACGGCTGGCCTGTCCACGCCTGGCGCATCACGCTGATCGCCTCGTCCATCAGCGCGCCGCGTTTCGCCCAGTCCTTGCCGTGGGCGGCGTATTCCTCGGGGCGGTAGCCGATGCCGGCGATGACCACAAGCCGCCCACCGCTGGCGAGGTCGAGCACCGCAATGTCCTCGGCGATGCGGAGCGGATCATGCAGCGGAACGAGCAGTGCGGACACGGTGATCTGCAGCTTCTGTGACGCACCGAAGATGAGACCCGCAAGCACCAGCGGCGAGGAACTCCACCCGTTGAACGCCCCATGGTGCTCCTCCAGGCTGATGCCGCTGAAGCCCTTGGTGTCTGCGTAACGGCACATTTCCAACATCGCCTGATGGCGTCGACCGTTCTCCAACCGGTCGAGCTCGGGCATCACCATGTTGAAGCGCATCAGGGTTCGCATGGGGTCTGTCTAGTCGTTGTGTTCATCCTGGTACGACCCCAGAACGCCGGCACCCGATGTGCGAACATCACCGGGTGACGCATGACCTGAAGCTCGGTTGGCACATCGGCTACTGGGGGCGCGGCATGCCCGTGGATGTGCCGGCACGGCTGACCGAGATCGAGCGGTTGGGCTTCGACAGTGCGTGGACGGCGGAGTCCTGGGGGTCAGACGCGATCTCGCCGCTTGCGTGGTGGGGAGCTGCCACCACCACGCTGCGCCTCGGCACGAACCTGAT
>JAYTSB010000221.1:0-2101 GCA_043745825.1 Actinomycetota bacterium
CGCGGGGGACTTCAACCTCGGTCAGGTGCCGGGTCTGATCACGGTCTACTCGTACTTCAACATCCCGTTGATGGTGCTGATCACCCTGCCCGCCATCGCTGGGCTGAGGGTGGCCTGGCGCGAAGCCGCGGCCAACCTCGGTGGGTCCTCGCTCGTCTACTGGCGTCGGGTCGGCCTGCCGGTGCTCGCCCCGTCGCTGCTCGGCGGCTTCCTGCTGTTGTTCGCCAACTCCTTCAGCGCCTACGCGACCGCGGCGATCATGACGGACAACTCCAAGATCGTGTCGTTGCGCCTCGGGTTCTTCCTCGGCGGCGACATCAACGTGGGTCAGGATGCCATCGGCTACGCACTCGCGGCCTGGATGATCATCATCATGGCCGTGGCGATGGCGCTGTACTGGATGCTCAGAAAGCGGGCTGAACGATGGCAGACGTGAACCCGCTCGCCCCCGATCGGGCCCGGGTGATCGACCCCGAGATCGGTGGTCCGCCCACCGCGCCGATCGGTGGGGTCCCGCCGAGAGCCGGCAGGCCAGCGGCACGGCTCGGCCGGCTCGGACCGACCCTCGTCGTCGTCTTCTGCGCGATGTTCTTCATCTTCCCGCTGCTGTCGCTGGCTCGCTACGCGTTGCAGAACGTGCCGACGGTGCGTCTCGGCTGGTCGACCCTGTTCGACAAGTGGTCGTTGAAAGGTCTCACCAAGGCCTTCGACGATCCGCACTTCGGGCCGACCCTGCGTCTCAGCCTCAAGCTTGCGCTCGGTACGGTGGTGGTCACCCTGGCGCTGTTACTCCCCACGGCGATCTGGGTGCACATGCGCCTGCCACGGATGCGCGCGGTGATCGAGTTCGTCACCGTGCTGCCGTATGTGATTCCGGCCATCGCCATGGTTGCCGGCATCGTGGTGGTCAAGCCGCACGCGCGCTGGTTCCTCAACTCGGACTACGCGCTGATCCCATTCTACGTGATCCTTGCGCTGCCGTTCACGTACCGCTCCATCGACGCGGGGTTACGGGCCATCGACCTCAAGACGCTCGTCGATGCGTCGCGCAGCCTCGGCGCCGGCTGGGGCACCACGCTGCGGCGGGCGGTCGTACCCAACCTGCGTGCGTCGATCATCTCGTCGGCATTCCTCACCACCGCGGTGGTTCTCGGCGAGTTCACCATCGCCTCGACGTTGCTGAAGAACACGCTGCCCACGTTTCAGCGGACCTTCGTCGGTGTCAACCCGCAGGCCGGCTTCGGCCTGAACTTCCTCGCGCTCGTGGTCACCACGATGTTGTTCGCCCTGCTCACCCTGCTCACCCGCAAGCGCGGCGCCAAGGGCGCGAAATCCTCCAATGCCTCGCGCGTGCGGGGCCCCGTGATCGGAGCCACACCATGAGCGGCCTGCTCTACATCTCCGTCCGCAAGACGTTCGGACCCACCGTCGCGCTGGAGGGCCTCGACCTGGAGGTCAACGAGGGCGAGCTGATCACACTCCTCGGCCCATCCGGCTGCGGCAAGACCACGGCGCTGCGCATCGCCGCCGGATTCGAGTTCGCGGACTCCGGCGCAGTCACGGTCGGCGGGGCCGACATCACCCGCAAGCCTGCGCACAAGCGCAACATGGGCATGGTGTTCCAGAGCTACAGCCTGTTCCCGAACCTGTCCGTGAGTCACAACGTCGACTTCGGTCTGCGGACCCGCAAGATCAGCGCACCGGAGCGCAAGAAGCGTGTGGCCGAGATGCTGGAGCTGGTGCAGCTCGGCGACATGGGCGAGCGCTATCCGCACCAGCTGTCGGGTGGACAGCAGCAACGGGTCGCCCTGGCTCGCGCCCTGGCCATCCGTCCGTCGGTGCTCCTGCTCGACGAGCCACTGTCGGCACTCGACGCGAAGGTGCGCCTGTCGCTGCGCGATCAGATTCGGCGGATCCAGACCGAGCTCGGCATCACCACCCTCCTCGTCACCCATGATCAAGAAGAAGCGCTGGGCATCGCCGACCGCGTCGGGGTGATGTCCTCGGGCCGGCTGGAGCAGCTGGCCCCGCCGAGCGAGGTCTACAGCCGGCCGGCGAGCGCGTTCGTGGCCCGCTTCGTCGGGTCGATGAATGAGATGCC
>JAYTSB010000222.1:0-2183 GCA_043745825.1 Actinomycetota bacterium
GGCTACAACGCCGGCGTGCAGCGTGCGGCAGAGGGTGAGATCAAGGCCGACCTCCTCGCCGGACGCGACTACACGATCGTCGCAGTGGGCCGTAAGCCCGACAACTACTTCCGGTTCCGCGGCTACAAGCGCGTCGCCAGCTTCGCTGGTTTCAGCGACAGCCCCACGTACGAGAACGCTCGTGAGATCGGCGCACTCGTGGTGCAGCTGTTCTCCGATGCCGAAGTGGACCGGGTGGAGCTGGTGTACACCCGCTTCATCTCCACGGGTTCGCAGGAAGTCGTCCTGCGACCACTGGTACCGCTCGATCGCGAAAGCGTCACCGGCGGCGACGGCAAGGCCGACACCGGCCCCAAAGAGGATGGCTCCGGTGCTACCGGCGACTACGAGTTCGAACCGGACCCGGGCACCATCCTCGACACACTCCTGCCGCGCTACGTCGAGGCCCGGATCTACGCCGCCCTCCTCAACGCCGCAGCCAGCGAGTACGCCTTCAAGCAGCGGGCGATGAAGAGCGCCACCGACAACGCCGAGGAACTGATCAAGAACCTCGCCCGCATCATGAACCGCGCCCGTCAGGACTCGATCACCACCGAGATCATGGAGATCGTCAGTGGGGCCGAGGCCCTCGGTGGCGGCGCCGACAAGACCGTCCGGTACATCGACCTCGATGTGCAGCCGGCCAGCAGTTTCTAGACCGAAGAAAGCGCAAGGACAACAGCCATGACCATGACTGAAACAAGCCGGACTGAAACAGACCGCAAAAAGGGCCGGGTCGTCGCCATCGCCGGACCGGTGATCGACGTCGAATTCCCCCGCGGCTCGCTGCCCGAGTTGAACCACGCCGTGGAGTTCACCGTCACGGTCGACGGCAAGCCGGTCGTCGTGCTGGCCGAAGTGGCCCAGCAGCTCGGCAACAGCCGGGTGCGAGCCGTGTGCCTCAAGCCCACCGACGGACTGGTGCGCGGCACGCCGGTGCGCAACACCGGCCGAGGCATCAACGTGCCTGTCGGCAACCGCACCCTCGGTCATGTGTGGAACGTCTGGGGCGAGGTCCTCGACGGCGACAACGCCGAATTCGCCGACATCGAGCGCTGGGACATCCACCGCCCAGCGCCCGACTTCGCCGCGCTCGAGCCGTCGAAGCGCCTGTTCGAGACGGGTATCAAGGTCATCGACCTGCTCACCCCATACGTGGCCGGTGGCAAGATCGGTCTGTTCGGTGGTGCCGGCGTCGGCAAGACCGTGCTCATCACCGAGATGATCCGCCGCGTGGCCCAGAACCACGGTGGCGTGTCGGTGTTCGCCGGTGTGGGCGAGCGCACCCGTGAGGGCACCGACCTGATGATCGAGATGACCGAGTCCGGCGTGTTCGAAAAGGCCGCCTTGGTCTTCGGCCAGATGGACGAGCCGCCGGGAGTCCGGTTGCGCGTCGCGCTCTCGGCCCTCACCATGGCCGAGTACTTCCGCGATGTGCAGAACCAGGACGTGCTGCTGTTCGTGGACAACATCTTCCGGTTCGTGCAGGCCGGCTCGGAGGTGTCCACGCTGCTCGGCCGCATGCCGTCAGCGGTGGGCTACCAGCCCACCCTGGCCGACGAGATGGGTCAACTGCAGGAGCGCATCACGTCCACCCGAGGCCGTTCGATCACGTCGCTGCAGGCCGTGTACGTGCCAGCGGACGACTACACCGACCCGGCTCCGTTCACGACCTTCACGTTCCTCGACGCCACCACTGAACTCAGCCGTCAGATCGCCTCGCTCGGCATCTACCCGGCAGTGGACCCGCTGGCCTCGACCTCCACGATCCTCCAGCCGGAGGTCGTCGGCGACCGTCACTACAACGTGGCCCGCAGCGTGCAGGAGATCCTCCAGCGCTACAAGGAGCTGCAGGACATCATCGCCATCCTCGGTCTCGACGAGCTGTCCGAAGAAGACCGGCTCACCGTGTCCCGTGCCCGCAAGGTGCAGCGCTTCCTCAGCCAGCCGTTCTACGTGGCCGAGGTGTTCACCGGCGTGAGCGGTGAGACCGTTCCCGTCAACGAGACCGTCGAGAGCTTCGAGGCCATCGTCAAGGGCGAGCTCGACGATGTGCCCGAACAGGCGTTCCTCAACGTGGGCGGCGTCGAGCAGGTTTTGGCCAAGGCGAAGGCCCTTCAGGAAGGCGCTGGCTGATCATGGCG
>JAYTSB010000223.1:0-5896 GCA_043745825.1 Actinomycetota bacterium
GGGCAGTCGCGTCGAGAACCTCGGTCGTCGGCGCCGCTGCCCGAGAATCCCCAGCCGAGCTTGCGCACGAGGCGAGACCCATCACCAGGGCAGCGACAACCAGGATGGATCGGGCACCGCCACGGCTCGACGAACCTCGCAATAGCAGCAACATGTCCCGGCCAACCTCCTCAGCTGATGCGCACAAACAATCTGTGTACCAAGTATTCGGCGCCGACCCGGGCCTGGATGCTCAGCCGGCCCAGTCCACGAAGACGTCGGACGGTTCGTCGAGCATGATCCGAACCGCCATGTTCCTGCCCGGCATCGTGCGGCCGAGGTACATCTGCGGCACGATCTCGGTCGTTCGCACCGAGATCGGTGCCCGGCCCGGTACGAGCGCGAGCAGCTCGATCGCTACGGATACTCATTTCCGAGGTGGACTGTTCAGGACCGATCTGGGCTCTGTCCGGCATCGGCTGTTCGAGAGCTTCGAGGTCGACCCCCGACGCGTCGAAGCGCCATCGCCCCGAAGGACGATGGCGCTTCCAACTTTCCGGCGTTTCGGTCGCTGGGCTCAGCCCTTGGCCGCCAGGGTCTTCTTCGCGAACGTGTCCGGCACCGGGTATTCGCCGAGCACGAAGTGCAGGATTGCGGCGTGTTGCGCGTCGATGATCTGGATCGAACCGGCGAGCATCATCGCATCCTTGTCCGTCAGCACGTCCTGGGCGCTGAGATAGGTCGCAGCAGCGATCTCTTCCAGCATCAGGGCGAGCTTGGCTGCACCGCCGATGTCCTTGACGTCGGCGAACGCCGTGTCGACGGTGGGCTTCAGCGTCGCATTCGGCTCGGTGACGGCTGCGCCGCCAGCGCCCGTGATCACCTTGTTCCACGCGTCGAGATGCATCTGGTGGTGGGCCATCGCCGTCGTGACGAATTCTGCAACTGCCGGAGGCACCTCGCCGAGCTTGTTGGCAGTCGCTGCGTCGAGCGCGGCCTTGTAGGTGCCGACAGCCAGTACTTCCAAGCTCGCGGCCAAGTTGGCCACCTTGATGTCAACGCTGCCACCACCGGCATCCGCACCACCGGTGGTGGCAGGAGCCGCAGAGGCCCCAGTCGTCGTGGCGGTTGCGCCGCCCGTTGCGGAGGTGTTGCCAGCCGTCGACGACGACTTGGAACTGCTCCCGCACGCACTGGCAACCAGTCCGGCACCGATGACGGCAGCGCCGCCCAGCAGGGTACGCCGGCTGAGGGCCTTGTTCGTGATGTCGAGATCGGTCATTTCTTCACGGCTCCTTCTTCTGGCGGGCTCGCCAACTTGATGCCTTCGAAGGCATCGGGGAATGCAACGCTGCCGGCAGCGGCCGGAAGCTTGGCCACATCGGTCGGGATCGCGATGAGCGCTTCGCCCCCACCTTCCAGCAGGGCAGCGACGGCACGCAGGGTGGCCAAGTGCTGGCACTCCACGCCCATGACGCTGGCCATGATGGAACGCGACGTTACGTCGGTGTAACGGTTGAGGTCGGCAAGGTAGGTCTCCGTCGCAACCTGCTCGAGCGTCGCAGCCAACTTGACGACGTCGATCGGCGCCTTCAACGTCGGCTTGGCCGCTTCGACCACTGGCGTGTACTTCGGGTTCGTTTCAGTCTGATCAGTGCCACCAAGGGTCTTGATCTGGGCCGAGAACGCCTGGCGGTGCTCATCGTGCTGCTTCATGGTCGTCTCGGCGAATGCCACGATGACCTTGTTGCCGTCCTTGATGAACGGCAGTGTGAGGGCAGCGCCGTACGTGGCGACTGCGAGAAGTTCGAGTGACACAGCAGTCTGCAGCTGCATGACATCGATGTCCCCGTCCGCCGCGGCCGCGCTGCGCGCCATCACGCTGCTCACGGCACCGACACCGAGGATGCCACCAAGGGCCAACGACAGGCGCTTGGCCAGCGAATTCCGGCTGACAGTGAAACTCTCAACCACGGAGCGCTCGGTGGACAGGCCGGCACGACGACGGTCAGCCGCTGCGTCAGCGAGATCTGGCAGCGTCCTGCGTGCCTCGACCATCGAATCAGTGTGGAGGTCCTGCGACTCTTCGATCAAGCGATCGAAGGCTCGCACGTCCACCAGTTCACCTGGTGCGTGCAGATCCATGTGTTACTCCTTCGTGAGTATGCGTCCGGCATGGTGCTCGGTTCCGCCGCCGAGTGCCTCCGACTCCGAAGGCATCTCTGCACATCACCCCGTGCCCCGATCGAGTTAGTCCTAAACCCTTCTTCAGAGAAATTCATTTCGCCGAACTGTGCAACCGGGCGCGAGGTGCGCGTCGGAACTGTCAGGGTCTGCTGCTTGCGACGAGCACCGCGATCCGCTCCTGGATGTAGGCCACCAAGGCCGGTTCGGCCAGCGCTGCGCCATCGGACGCGGCGCGATCAAACGCGTCCTCGCCCAACTCGGTGCGAAGCTGGCCGACCACTGCCTTCAGGCGTTCCGCATCGCTCGGCTCGAAGGGCATGGCGTACGTCGCGCCGGCTGTGGCGAGGGCGCCGTGGAGGACCGCAGCGGCCCGCAGGTCTCCGGACTGCTGCAGGATGCCCAGCACGTGACGCAGTGACAACCACAGATTGGCCCAGTCGCCGCCACGGTGCCAGGTTTCGATGACCTCACCGGACCCCGCGAGGGCGGCGCCGAGATCGCCCGAACGGGCCTCGATCCACCACACCTCGGTGAGCGCGAACGCCTCGATCCACCGGTTGCCGGCCGCTCGAGCCGTCGCCGCGGCCTCCCGAAGGAGGTGGAGGCTCTCGGCGAGGTCCGTACCTTCCAACGCCAGCCCCAGCGCGTAGGCAGCCTGCGCGGATGCAGTCGGAGAACCACTGGCATGTGCTGCTGCCTTGGCCTCGCCGGCCAGCACCGCACCACGAACCGTCTGGCCGACGCTGGTCTCGGCCACAGATCGCATGTACAGCGCGTGCGCAAGCCGCGCCGGAGATGCCGCGTCACGCGCGGTCGACACCATGCGGTCCATCCAGATCAGCGCCTCGTCGGGCCGGCCGAGATAGAAGAACGCGTTGCCGAGAGTGCGCTCGGCGAGTCCGCAGCTCGGGTAGCCAGAGGCCTGTTGGGCGGCGACCGAGCGATGTGCTTCGGTGATGGCCGAGGTGAGGTTGCCGCGCACGAACTCGCCGCAGGCGACCACCGCAAGTACGACGGGATAGTGCGGATGCTGGTCGGCGCCGGCCAGCTGCACCGACGTCGCCGCCCATCCCGTCAGCTCATATCGGATCCTTCGGAAGGCGTACTCACGCAGGCCGCAGACGAGTCGCAACGCCGCATCGACATCGCCCGTTCGCACCGCGAACGCATGCGCGGCGCGGAAGTCGCCGAAGTCGGCATCGACGCGGGCCGACCAGCGCTGCTCGTCTGAGCCGCCGAGACCCATCTCGGCCTGCTCGGCCAACGCCGTGTACCAACGGAGGTGGCGGACGCCCAAACCTCGGATCACATCGCCGCCGCGCAAATCGTCGAGCCGCAGCCGGGCGTACTCACGCAATGTTTCCAGCATCTGGTACCGGGGCTGCTCCTGCACGATCACCTGCACCATCGACTTGTCCACCAGCGCGACCAGGAGTTCGATCAGATCGGCGCCGGCAGCGTCTTCGAACGGGAGACGCACCCCTTCGACCGCTTCCAGATCGAAGCTGCCCGCGAACACCGACAACTGGCGGAACAGTGCTCGCTCTGATTCGGTCAGCAGCTCATAGGACCACCCGATCGTGTCGCTCAACGTGCGATGACGGTCGTCGAACGTCCGCGAACGCGTGTCGAGCAACCGCGAGCTGGGGCCAAGGCGCTCCAGGATCATCTCCGGTGACAGCGAGCGGAAGCGTGCCGCCGCCAGCTCAAGGGCGAGTGGGAGCCCATCGAGCCGGCGGCAGAGCTCGGACACCGGACCGGCGTTTGCTGCGGTCAGCACGAATCCAGGCAACGACGCCCGGGCGCGATCGATCAACAAACGGACCGCCGGAGCGCGTCCTACCTCGTCAGGGTCGTCCGCATCCATGTCAGCCACGGCGAGCGGGACGATCGGCCACACCACCTCTCCCGGCAAACCGAGCGGTTCGCGTGAGGTGGCGAGCACGTGGATGCCGTGGCATCGGGTGCGGATCCGCTCGACGAAGGGCACGACGACGTCAAGGAGGTGCTCGCAATTGTCGAGGACGATCAGCTGCCGTCTCCCAGCGAGCGCCGTGAGCAGGGTTTCGTCGACGGACAGATGCTGACGCTGCTGGACGTCGAGCGCGTTGGCCACCGCCCCGGCCAGCGCAGCCGGGTCGCGCAGGGCGGCCAGTTCGACGATCGCGGCGTCGTCGTCGAACTCGTCGCTCGTTGCGGCCAGCCGCCGGGCCATACGCGTCTTGCCCACGCCGCCCGGACCGACGAGCGTCACGAGTCGGGCCTCGCGGATCGCCTGCCCCAACGCGGCCAGCTGCTCGTCTCGGCCGACGAGCGGACTCGGATCGTCAGCGATGGATGCATGAACGCGAGGTCGCGGTGCCGGCTCATCGGGGCGGAGAGAGGGGTCGTCGGCCAGCACCCGCGCCTCGAGCTGGCGGAGCGTCGCCGGTACATCCAGGCCCAGTTCGTCGCGCAGCATCGTGCGCACCTCGGCCAGCCTCCGCAGCGCTTCCGCCTGGCGACCACTGCGGTGGAGCGCGACGACGAGCTGGCGCCAGTAGCGCTCCCGCAGCGGATTGGCTGCCGCGAGCGACTCGAGGTCACCGACGAGGGCCGGGTCGACACCGGCTTCGAGCCGGCACTCCATCCAGCTCTCGACAGCTGCATGCCGATGCTCGTCCAGCCGGACGGCCTCGGGCCGGAGGTGCTCGTGGTCATGAAGGTCGCCGAATGGAGGACCCTGCCACCACGACAGTGCATCGGCGTACCGCGCCGCAGCAGCCAGCGGATCGGTGCACTCCGTCGCCTCGCTGACCAGCCGCGCAAACTCGCCGGCGTCGATGATGCCGTCCGCCATCACCAGCCGGTAGCCGCGATCGCTGCTGTGCAAAGTGATGCCAGGCGCGAGCGCACGCCGCAACCGGGACATGTGGCTCTGCAGGGTCGCCGCAGCGGCTGCCGGTTGGTTGTCTCCCCACAACGCCGCGCCGAGCACGCCCACTGCCACCAGTTGGCCCGGGCGCGAGGCGAGCAGGCCGAGCAGCAACCGCAACGACGGCGCGATCACCACGGGCTCGCCGGACCGCTCGACGGCCACTGGTCCCAGGATCCGGATCGTTGTGCTCACCCCGCGAGCATGACCGATGGCCTGCACGTTCGCTGCACGTTCGCTGCAACCTGCTCGGCCAGCGGACCACAACGCATCCACCAGAGGAGAGGCACATGATGCCGGTGTCGAACAGACACACCCCCGACCACGAATCGAAAGGCCGATGATGACTGACATTCAGATCAACCCGAACCAGGCACTGTGGGAGAAGGGCGACTTCACCCAGATCGCCGCCACCATGCGCACCAGTGGCGACGCCCTCGTCGACACCTTCGCCATCACCCCCGGCCTCCACGTGCTGGACCTCGGGTGCGGAGATGGCACGACAGCGCTGCCGGCCGCCCGACGCGGTGCCGAAGTGCTCGGCGTCGACATCGCTCGCAACCTGGTCGAGGCCGGCAACCGCCGGGCCCAGGAGGAAGGCCTCGCCAAGTGCAGCTTCCAGCACGGTGACGCCTCGGACCTGTCCGGCATCGAGGACGATTCATTCGACCTCACGGTCAGCATCTTCGGCGCGATGTTCGCACCACGCCCGTTCGACGTCGCCAAGGAGATGACGCGAGTCACCAAGCCGGGAGGCCGGATCGTGATGGGCAACTGGATCCCGAACGATCCGACGTTGGTCGCGCAGATCCTGAA
>JAYTSB010000224.1:0-1652 GCA_043745825.1 Actinomycetota bacterium
GTAGTTGACGCGCACCCGCGCCCAAAGCCCGGTGATGCCCACGCGCAGGCAGCGCGCCGAGGCCATGCCGGTGTCCACGGCGGGCACGAAGGCCTGGCAATCGGTCGAGGTCTCGACCACCGCGGTGGTGCCGAGCACGTTCTTGTTGCCGTCGACCAACACCTCGCTCACGCCGATCAGCTCCATGTGCGCCGGCAGCGTGAAGGTCATCTGCGGATTCACGAAGTGAGAAGCGTTGTTCTGATCGTCGTACGCGCTGGCATCGCCCTCGAAGTTGATCGCCTCGCCAGGGCCCGAGTAGTCCGCCAGCCAGTCAGTGACCGACGGCGTGTGCGCCGCGTTCTGGGTCCAGTACCAATCGGCGGCGAAGGTGTGGCTCATACTGACGCCGCCCCTGCTGTTGCCGAGCTGGGTCTGAGCGGTGGAGGTCGCCGTCGTGCCATCGGCCCAGTACGCGGTGGCGGGCAGAACGATCGTCGCGGTCTGGCCGGCCACCCTGGGGATCCAGAAGGTCAGATAGGCGGCGCTGTCATCGGGATTCCACGGATTGAAGACCATCGCGCTGGAGGTGAAGTCCACGCGCGTGACCACGCCTGCGCCGTCCTGGACCGTGGTGATCGATTTCTCGTTGACCCACTCCGGCACCCAGCCGGCCGCCGATATGGAGGAGGTTGGTAGCAAGGCTCCCGCGTAGATCGCGCCCGCGGGCACCGGCACCTGCACGGTGCTGACCAGGTTTGTCCCGCCGTGCATGTAGACGGAGCCAGCAGGCTGGAAGTCGTTGACCATCCGCAGAAGGAAGGTGACGTTGTAGCCTGGCGTGGTGCCGTCCGCGGGGCTGTTCGCCAACTCCACCGCAGCGACCCCCTCGGCCAACCACGCATTGGTCTGCGTGTGCAGAACCACCTGCACGTCCTGCTCGGCCAGGACGCGCGGCGTCGCCTCCTCGGTGACGAGGCGCACCGGGATGGTCCACGGCGTGCCGTCGAGGATCGTAATGGGGCGCGAGCTGAAAGAGGCCTGGGCGACGCCGCTCACGCTCTGCGTGGAGTCGGCAGGCGGCTGGATGGTCGGGCCGCGCCCGACGTAGGACCACGGGGTCAGGCGCGACTCCGCGGGGCACTCGCTCGGGTGGGCGGAGGTCGAACCGCCCACGGGCGGATTGAACCACCAGTTGGTATTACAGCCGACGATCTCGAGATGGACGGACTGGTCAAGGTTGCGCAGCTCGTAATTGATGGTGAGGTTGACCCTCTCGTTCGTGAGCAGGTTCGACGCGTCGATGGGCGTGCCGTCGGACTTGGTGGCCGTGACGGTCAGCGTATAGGACGGCGTCGCTGCGCGGGCCGGGGGCGTGAAGGTCGAACAGAAAACGGCGAGCGCGGCGGCAACGAAAGCGGAGTGAGCTGGGCGCAGCATGAGACCTCGGCGGGGACGCCACGGGAAGTGGTGGGGTCACAGCCTGTACAAGCCGAGATGTAAGATTGTCGCATCACCGCCGTTCTTTTCGGACCTCCTTACGTGGCTTATCGGGCGCCTTCACCTGCGCGGGGAGCAGTCCTTCATTCTTCCACCGGTCGATGCGGTGGGGATCGACTTCGCGTGCGCCACCTCGATGTCGCAAGCCTCGCGCGCCCGCTTCGCACCGGCTC
>JAYTSB010000225.1:0-5688 GCA_043745825.1 Actinomycetota bacterium
GCGGTGCCCCCCGGCCGTCGCGCACCCGCCCTGATCCGCCTGGCCGGGACCGGCCCGATCACCGATCTGGTCGGCCACCGCACACGCATCTTCGTCGACGGCACGCTTGCGTTGTCCGGCCGGCGCGTCAGCCGAGTGGCGCGCAGTGGCTACCGCGCCCCGTATCGACGGGCGCGAGATCGTCGCGCCATCGCAGAGTTCGTCGCCGACGTGCCGTTCGACGCGTCGTATCCCTCGGCCGCGGCCGTTCAGGATGTTGCCGACGGCATCGGGGCGCTGCAGATGCCGGTGTTGCTGGCCTGGGGCGCCAGGGACCCGGTGTTCAACGACGACTTCGCTCTCGATCTGGCGGGGCGGATGCCGCACGCCGATCGCCACCGCTTTCCCGGGCTCGGCCATCTCGTGGTGGAGGAGACCGACGTCGCCGGCCTCGTTGACGGGTGGCTCGCCGACCGTGTCCTTCCCCACCTGAGCGCTGGTGGCGCTGATGCTGCCGCACCGGTTGACATGTCATCACCGGAGCCGGCATCGGTGCTGACAGCAGCGATGATTCGCCCCCCGCTGTGGGCGGGCCTTGCCGGGCGCGCCCACGATCCAACGCCAGGCTTCGTCGACGGCGCCACCGGGGAGGAGACCTCGTTCGCCGAACTGCACCGGCGGGTGATGCGCATCGCCGCCGGCCTTGCCGAGCACGGGGTGCAGCCCGGCCACCGGGTGGCGGTGTTGGTGATGCCCGGCGTTGATCTGCTCGCCACCGCCTATGCCTGCTGGCGGGCCGGAGCGGTGACGGTGATCGCCGACCGTGGCCTCGGTCTGCGCGGCCTCGGTGCCGCCGTGCGCGGCGCGCACGTGCAGTGGGTGATCGGCCCGCCGAAGGCGTTGGCTGCCACTCGTGCGTTGCGATGGGCACCGCGAGCACGCACCATTGTGGTCGGGGATCGAGCGCGCTTCGGTACCACGACCACGCTCGATGCGCTGGCCGCTTCCACCGCACCGCTTCCCCCGGAACCCACTGCGGATGCGCCCGCCGCCGTGCTCTACACCTCCGGTGCCACCGGCCCCGCCAAGGGCGTGCGCTACCTGCACGGCCAGATGACAGCACAGCGCGATGCGCTGGCGGCGCTGTACGGCATCACGGCGGCAGACCGGCTGGTGGCTGCGTTTGCACCGTTCGCGCTGTACGGACCTGCGCTGGGCATCACGTCCACCATCCCCGATGTGAACGTCACCGCACCGGGCACGCTCACCGCGCACGCACTCGCCACGGCGGTCAGCTCGATCAACGCATCGATCGTGTTCGCATCACCCGCCGCGTTGGCCAGCGTGAACCGCACCGCACCGACCCACGGCGATCCACGGCTGGCCGGCGTGCGCCTGGTGCTGTCCGCCGGCGCACCCGTTCCCGTCGCCACGCTGCGCGCCACGGCGGTGCTGTGCCCGGCGGCCGAGTTGCACACGCCCTACGGCATGACCGAGTGCCTGCCCGTGGCTGACATCGAGCTGGCGGACATCGAGCTGGCGGACATCGAACTGGCCACGGCAACGGGTGCGGGCGGTGGCGGGGTGTGCGTGGGCATGCCCGTGGCCGGAGTCGACGTGATGATCGCTCCACTCGGCTTCGATGCCGGTGTGCCGGTGACCGCGCTGCCGGCGTCGGACACGGGCGAGATCCTGGTCAGAGCCCCGTGGTTGTCAGACGGCTACGACCAGCTCTGGCGGACCCAGCACGATGCCCGTCCGCACGACGCTGCCGGGTTGGGGTGGCACCGCACCGGGGATGTCGGCAACATCGACGCACACGGACGGTTGTGGATCGAGGGTCGCAGCGTGCACGTCATCGCGGCCGACGGTCGTGCCGTCACGCCGGTGCCGGTGGAGGTGGCTGTCGAGCGGTTGGACGAGGTCGAACGTTGTGCCGCTGTGGGTGTGGGCCCAACCGGATGTCAGCAGCTCGTGGTCGTGATCGAGGATGCCGCCAGCGACGAAGGCATCGCCCCGGCGTCGCTCTGTGCGGCGGTGCGCGCGGCGGTGGGTGCGGCGGTTTCCCATCGCGTGGCAGCGGTGTTGACCGTACGCACCCTGCCGGTGGACATCCGCCACAACACCAAGATCGATCGTTCCCTCGTTGCCCGATGGGCGGCCGACGTGCTGGCCGGCGGGCGTGTCCGCCGTCCCTGGTGAACGCGCGGGCGGAATCATGAAGGTACTGGTGACCGGCGCCGGGAGCCTGCTGGCGCGGCGCACCGCCGAAGCGCTGCTCGCTCGCGGCGACAACGTGGTGTGCCTACAACGCAACCGCGCGGACATTGACACGGCACAGATGCTGGGCGACATTCGTGACGCGGGTCGCGTTGCCGCTGCGGCCGCCGGATGCGACGCCATCGTTCATGCGGCTGCCAAGGTGGGCGTCGTCGGCCCGTGGGAGGACTATCGCAGCATCAACGTTGACGGAACCGCCAACGTGCTGGCCGCCGCCCGGCGGCACGGGATCGGCAGGATCGTGCACGTGTCCACGCCGTCGGTGGCCCACGTCGGCCACGCCATCGTTGGCGGGGGAGCGGGGGCGGCGATGACCGGCCGCCGCGGAGCGTGGTATCCCGAGTCCAAGGCCATTGCCGAACAACTGGCCCTCGGCGCAGCGTCAGCCGAGGTGGCCGGTCTCGCCGTGGTGGCCATCCGGCCGCACCTCGTGTGGGGGCCTGGCGACACCCAGCTCGTTGGCCGCATCGTGGAGCGCGCCTGCTCCGGCCGCCTCGCCCTCGTCGGCGGCGGAACCGCGCTGATCGACACCACCTACATCGATGGTGCCGCCGAAGCACTCGTCGCCGCGCTCGACGCCCTGTCGCCGACCGCCCGTTGCAATGGCCGCGCCTATGTCGTGGCCAACGGTGAGCCGCGACCCATCCGCGAGCTCGTGCTCGGAATCTGCGCGGCGGCCGGCGTGGACATCGCCCCGCGCAACGTGCCACGAGGTATCGCGACGTTCGCAGGTTCTGTTGTGGAGGCGTTGTGGAAGGTGCGCCACGCACGCACCGAGCCGCCGCTCACCCGATTCCTGGCCGAGCAGCTGGGAACAGCGCACTGGTTTGATCCGCGGCCCGTTCGCGAGGATCTCGGCTGGCAGCCCACCGTCGGCATTGACGAAGGTCTCGCCCGCCTGGCGGTGTGGTTTCGGTCCCAGGCCTGAGTGTTCGGCCTGCGCGACTGGCAGGCTGACCGGGTGAATCAACGTGACATGCTCGTGATCGGTGGCGGGCCGGCCGGTGCAGCCGCGGCCATCCGCGCCGCTCGCGCCGGGGTGCGCGTGACGGTGTTCGAAAAGGGTCCGCACGGGCGCGACAAGGTGTGCGGCGATGGGCTCACCCCGCGCGCCGTTGCGGCGCTGCAGGAGCTCGACGTCGACCTCAGTTCGTCCCATCGCATCGACGGGCTGCGCATGATCGCCGGTAGGAAGACGCGCGAGCTCGCCTGGCCCACCACCGATCGCTTTCCCAACCACGGTGCGGTGTGGCCGCGCAAACGATTCGACACGTTCCTGATCGACCTCGCCATCGCCGCCGGTGCCGAGGTGCGATTCGACAGCGAGGCGTTGCCTGTTTTGGAGGGCCGGCGCGTCACCGGTGTGGTCTGCAACGGGGAAACGTTCAACGCACCGCTGACGGTGCTGGCCGCCGGGGCCCAGGGTGCTGCGGCCAAGATGCTGGGCGCCGAGCGTGATCCGGCCGAGCCGTTCGGCCTTGCCATCCGCGCCTACGCACAGTCCCCGCGTCACGCCGAACGTCACCTCGAGGCCTGTCTGTCGCTGAGCGACGAGCACGGAACGCCCGTGCCCGGCTACGGCTGGATGTTCCCTGCCGGCGACAGCACGGTGAACATCGGGGTCGGCGCGCTCAGCACGATGCAGGGCTTCAAGAAGCTGAACCTCAACACGTTGCTGGACCAATACGCCGCCATCGTGCACGACAGCTGGTCGCTCGGTCCGTATCTGGACAAGCCGCGCGCGTGGCGGCTGCCGATGAGCTGCGTGCGCCGTCACGGCCCGGGTTGGGTTGCGATCGGCGACGCCGCCGGGTTCGTCAACCCGATGAACGGGGAGGGCATCGACTACGGCCTGGAGAGTGGCACGCTCATCGCCGATCTCTTCGTGGCCGATCCGTCCACCGCCACCGACACCTACGACCAACAGGTCGGAGACCGCTTCGATGCGTTTCTGCGCACGGGCCGGCGGTTCAGCTTCATCATCGGCCACCCGCTGCTGCTGCGCAGCGGACTGCGGGTTGCCGTGGGTACGCAAGCCGCCGCCAACATCACGCTCTCGGTGATGGGCAACCTGATCGACAACGAGACACCCGGCGTTGCCGGCCGTGTGCTGCGTGTTGCGGATGCAGCCCTGCGAGTCGCCGATCCTCTGCTGCGCCGCACCCGGGCCGCCGCCTGACCAAGCCCCCCGGCCGAAACTGGTCGATCCATGCTGTCGAGGGGCTCAGTAGTCGCCGGCGAGGCAGCTGTCGTGCATCAGGGCACGGGTGCGCGGGCCGGCGAGGCCGTCGACCGCGAGCCCGGCCGAGGCCTGGAAGACCCGTACCGCGTGGTACGTGGCCGGGCCGAACACGCCGTCCTGGGTCACCGGATCGCCCACGCACGACAGCTCCCGCTGCACCTCCAGCACCAGCGGCGTGGCGTCACCGCAGCCGGCGATGATGGCCGGGTTGTGGGGCACCACCGGGCAGGGCCCGGATTGCGTGGTGGGCGGCGCCGCAGCGGGCGCAGTTGTCGCCGCGGGTGGTGGCTCCGGGGCGAGGGTGGTGGGTGGTGCGGCGTCACCCACCGGCTCGGCGGCAGTGGGTGTGATGGCCGGACTGGTCGTCGGCGGCGTGGTCGTCGGCAGCGTGGTCTCCGCCACCGTCGTGGGGGCCGCAGTCGTCGCGGTGACAGTGGTGGCAGTGACAGTGGTGGTCGTCAGCTCCGTGGTGCTGGTCTCCACGCCGGCCGTGCCGGCTGCCGTTGTCGGTTTCGACGCCCCATCTGTCGTGCTGGCCAACTGGACGCTGCTGGAGCACGCCGACACCACCAAGGCAGCGGCGATCGCGCCGGCACCCAAGGTCATCGACCGGAGACGTTCGCGATGCATGGACACAGACGGTAGTCACCGCCCCGGCGGCGTCTGTTACACCTGCGGTGCTGCCGACGCGTGTTCAGGCGCTGGCGGCCGCCCGCAATGCACACGCCGTTGCATCGTCGGCCGGGTAGAACAGCTCCACGGCGACCTCGTCGAGGGTGATGTCGCGCGGTGTGCCGAAGGTGGTGAGCACGGTGAAGAGCGACAGTTCCACGCCGTTCATGCGATGTCTCCTCGGTGTGGGGTGGGTGTGTGGTCCGTGACTGGCTGGGTTGGTCGTGGTTGGTCGTGGTTGGTCGTGTTTGGTCGTGGTTGGTACAGATCACTGTGCGGCCCAACGGGAACCGAAGCGATTACCTGTCGGGTAATGCAGCCCGCCGTGCGCATCTGCTCAGATACCTCCATGTACGTGCTGCGCACCTCGGACGAGTGCTTCGTCGATCTCCCGGCCTTCCCGTTCTCCCCGCTTTACGTGTTCATCGCCGCCAACCCGAGTCAGGTCGCCTGATGGCCACGCTGCGCCGAGAGGTGCGCATCGCCGCCACGGCGGACGACGTGTGGCAGGTGGT
>JAYTSB010000226.1:0-1662 GCA_043745825.1 Actinomycetota bacterium
TCGACGCAGCCAGCGACGCCAACCGATCGAACCTTCCCTCCGCCTCGGTGTCAAGCAAGCCCAATGCGGCCAGTGCAGCCAGACGGGCCTCCTCATCACCTGCCAACGATGCAACCTTCACGTCTCTTCATCGGCTGGTCACACCCCTCACCTGAGCAGAAAGGAGAAGACGCATCCCCAAACCCCAACGCGTTCGCGCTCCGTCATCATCGCCGGGGACGAGCGGAGGCACTGTTGGCCTCCTCATTGTCGTCGTGCACTGCGGCGGATCCATGCGCTGTGGCTGCGGACGTCTCCCCCGTCGGGCCGTCTGAGCCACGGATACGGATGGCTTGCGACGATGTCGAGCTGCGCTGCACGTATCTGATACCCGGGCACCGGCGCGAACGTGGATGCCAGTGCCATGCCCCTCAGGTCGTACCCAGGATCCCCCAGCAGCACCTGGACGGGTCGGTGTTCGGCAAGTTCGGCCAACGTCTCGGCCAGGAACACGAGTCGCTTCGTGCTGAGACGGAGGTGGGACAGCAGCGGCTCGTCGAACACGAACACTGCTGCCGTGTCCGGCCACGCCACCAACGCGGGATCGCGACTCCCCATCGACTCGGCGGTCAACCAGACGCGGTCTGGAGTGCCGGTCACCACCGGCGCCGCCGGGCCGACCAGATCCGGACCCGATCGCAGCAACGGGTCGTCGATCGCTGCACCGGGCTCGGCTGTGGGCCAGTCCTCGATCGGGCATGCGGTCTCCAGCGGACACGACTTGCACCAGGTGCGCGCCCGGCGTGTCACCTGCCAGCGTGAGAATCCGTACGCCTCGGAGGTCATCGATCCGACCGACCACTGCCAGCCGTACCGGTTGGCTGCTCGCGAGCCGTCGAGCAGATGCCGGAACATCCACTCCTCGCCGACACGCCAATCGTGCCCGGCGCGCACCGACCAGTGAGAGGCCACCCACATCCTCGTCTGGTTGACCAACCAGCCCGTCTGTTCCAGCTCGGCGCGCACGTGGCTCAGGCATGACATCTCATCGTCGATCGGGTCTGGCCACGCGGGCGAGCCCACTGTTGGCTCGCGTCGCAGGGGACCACGGTTGCGGGTCCCGACGCGGGCGTACAGATGACGGGTGTATTCCTGCCACCACAGCTCGTCGATGAATTTTCCTCGATCTGCTGCCACCGAGGTGGCCCCGGCGGCCGAGACCGCCTCGGCCAAGGTGATCAACCCGTGGCGGATGTACGGCGACAACACGCTCGCCGCGCGACTGCTCGGGGGGTGCACTTGGCTGCGCCGCTTGGCGTAACCGGTGACATCGAGCGCAGCCAGCGCAGCGTCGGCAGCGCGTTGCCCACCGCGCCGGGCGGGACGACTCTCAGCACCCCGGTCGCACACGACATGACCGAGATGCTCGGTCACCCAGCCGGCTACGGATTCAAACGACGGAGTGGGCAGTTCCAGCACCGCTGCATCGTGGCAGCGCCCGGGCGTCACTGCCCAACCCGCCTTGGCAATCGACAGACGCCATCTGTCGGTGTCGGTGGCGCAGGCGGTGGGTTCGCCGACTGCGAACAGCTACGCTGCCAGTCCCGAAACAACAACCACCGGAACGTGGCGCAGCTTGGTAGCGCACCTGCTTTGGGAGCAGGGGGTCGAGAGTTCAAATCT
>JAYTSB010000227.1:0-6650 GCA_043745825.1 Actinomycetota bacterium
AGCCGGCGTCGCCAACGCGCAGCGCGCGCAGCTCGGTGGCCGCGGCGTGCGGCAACCAGATCTCCACTGCTTCGCCGGCCGTGCCGAGGCCTTCGAAGCGGATCGTGGTGGGTTCGCCGGGCTCGAACGAGTCGTTGGTCGGATCCAGGAAGTCGAGGACGAAGCAGTGCATCGACGCGGCCGACGCATCGATCGTGTGGCTGCCTGTGACGAGCTGGAACACGGCGGGCCGGCGCGGAGTGCCGGCGATCCGGAACCCGGTGACCATCACGTCGAGCTCCACCTCATCGGAGTCCGTGGTGAACGCCAGCCTCACCCCCGAGCCCATGCCCACCATCGCGTTCATCATCACATCGGGGATCTGCAGGCGCGTCCAGTCCGGTAGGCGGCGCGGGCTGATGCCGGTCGGCGTGCGATCGAAGTCGAGGGCACCGGTGCACGTCACCGGCCCGCCCTCCAGCGGGACGTGCTGTTCGGCGGTCATCAGTCGACCAGGGCCTGATGCACCAGTTGCTTGAGCTGGCTGCGGATCGGATGGGTGTTGGACGGCATCAACTGGGTCATGAACACGCACGTGAGGTCCTCGACCGGATCGACCCAGAAGAACGTGCTCGCTGCGCCGCCCCATCCGAACTCGCCCCGCGACCCGGGCACCTTGGCGGTCAACGGGTCCAACGTGACCGAACCGAGCAGGCCGAAGCCGACGCCGTCGAACGTGGTCTCGCTGAACAACGGGCGACCGAAGCTGGTGAGATCGGCACCCCCGGGCAGGTGGTTCTGCGTCATGAACCGCACGGTCCGGGGTGCGAGCAGACGCACGCCGTCAAGCTCGCCGCCACGGCGCAGCATCGCTGCGAACCGCAGGTAGTCGGCCGTGGTGGACACCAGCCCGCCGCCGCCGAGGTGCGCGGACGGCGGTTGCAGCACGGCGGCGCCTGCCGCCGCGAGCGGTACGGCGAGGCCCGTGGCCGGATGGGCGCCGTAGAGCGCGGCGAGGCGACGGGCGTGCTCGGCAGGCACGGAGAAACCGGTGTCCGCCATGCCCAGCGGCTCGAAGATGCGCGCCCTCAGGAATTCGTCGAGCGTCTGGCCGCTGATGATCTCGACGACACGACCGAGGACATCGATCGACATCGAGTAGTTCCACTCCGTACCGGGCTGGAACAGCAGGGGGAGCGCGGCCAGGCGCGAGCACACGCCGGCCAGGTCGGTGCTCTGCGGCACGCCCCACTCGAAGCCCGCCCGCCGGTACAGCTCGTCGAGCGGATGGGCGTACATGAACCCGTAGGTGAGACCCGAGGTATGGGTCATTAAATGCCACATCTCCATCGGACGCGCCACCGGCTCCAGGTCCGGGCGATTCGAGGAACCGCCGCGCCAGACCTGCTGCGTTGCGAACTCGGGGATGAACCGACTGACGGGATCCTTCAGCTCGAACGCGCCTTGCTCCCACAGCATCATCGCGGCGACCGATGTGATCGGCTTGGTCATCGAGAAGATCCGCCAGATCGTGTCGGGCGACAACGCTGCGCCAGCCTCCCGGTCGCGGAAGCCCCGCCCGGACGAGTGGACGAGGTGATCACCACGGGTCAGGGCCAGCTGCCAGCCGGCGAGGCGGCCGTCGTCCACGTAGCGCTCGAACTGGTCGTCGATGCGCTGCAGGCGGGCCGGGTCGAACCCCACCTCGTTCGGATCGATGTCGGCCTCGAGCAGATTCATCCGGCCACTCTTCATCCAGCCACTCTGCATCCGGCCACTCTGCATCGGGCCGCGGTCCAGGATCGAATCGGACTGCGATTGACTGGCCGCTGTCTTCCGGCTGTTCGACTGTGACGCGGGTTGAGGTGAGCCGGGATCAGGTGAGCTGGGCGGAGATCCGCGCCAGCAGGTCGTCGTACTCGTGCACGGCTGGAAACTCAGGGAACTGCTCGATGATGTTCGCCGGGGCGTGGAACAGAAATCCGGCATCGGCCGCACCCAGCATGGCCGTGTCGTTGTAGGAGTCGCCGGCGGCGATCACGCGATAGTTGAGACCCTGCAGCGCTTGGACGGCGTGCTTCTTCTGGTCGGCCATGCGCAGGCGGTAGTCGACGATGCGGTCGTCCTCCACCACCAGCCGGTGACAGATCAGCGTCGGGAAGTCGAGCTGGCGCATCAACGGCGCGCCGAACTGTTCGAACGTGTCCGACAGCAGCAGCACCTGGGTCCGCGCCCGCAGGGCATCGAGGAACTCCTTGGCGCCGTCGAGCGGAGCCAGGCCGCCGATCACATCCTGGATGACCGACATCGTCAACCCGTGTTCGTCGAGCAGTGCGAGGCGGCCGCGCATCAGCACGTCGTAGTCGGGTTCGTCGCGAGTTGTACGGCGCAACGCCTCGATTCCGGTGCGCTCAGCGACGGCGATCCAGATCTCGGGTACCAGCACACCTTCGAGGTCGAGGGTGACGATCGACTGCTGGGACGGGCGCTGGGACGACATGGCGGGGCAGGCTACCGGCCGTGGTCGATCAGAGGATCGTGGCGACGGCATGGGCGCCGTGCATTGCGCCCAGCAGGTTTCCGACCCCGGCAGCATCACCCACGACGTGGGTCTCCATGCCGGCCTCGCGCAGCGCGGCGGCCAATGGGTGCTCGTCCGTCTGGTCCGACATCGTCGTCACCAGGACGTCGTCCACACCGTCGATCACCGTGTCGATACCGGGGTCGATCGCACGGTCGAGCGCGGGGTCGATCGTGGGTTCGTCGCCGCCAGCGGTGGGGCGATGATGCACGGCGGTCTGGGTGATGGCGGTAACGGTTGCGCCTCGAACCAGGGTGACACCACTCTCGGCAGCACTGCGCACCGCAGTCCAACGCCGTGGCATCGCCATCGCCACGGCCAGCTGCGGCGACGGCTCCAGCACCGTCACGGCGTGGCCCAACGAGCGCAGGAACTGGGCGATGGACAGTCCGATCATGTTGCCGCCGACAACAACGATGGTGCGCGACGGCGCGTCCGCTCCTGCGCGCGCCAGCGCTGTGACTCGGTTGCGCACGGCGGCACCGTGGTGCACATGCGGGAGTTCGAAACCGGGAATGGCGCTCGGCCGCGTCGCAGTGGGACCTGTGGCGATCACCACGGCGTCCGGCGCAAGGGAGAGGACGCCCTCTGCCGTTGCGGTTTCGCCGAGGTGGATGGCGATGTCTGCGGCACCGACTTCGTTGGCGAGCCAGTCGACGAGTTGCGCGTTGGGTGAGCCCGTGAGTGTTGCGAACCACGTGGATCCGCCGATCGATTCGCGGCCCTCCAGCACCGTCACGCGGTGGCCGCGTTCGGTCGCGATCCGCGCCGTCTCCAGTCCGGCCGGACCCGCACCCACCACCACGATATGACGACGCTCCTCGGCTGGGTGCAGCGTGGCGGCGACCTCGTTGCCGAGCGCCGGGTTGACGGCGCACAGCGGTGGTGCGTCGAAGAAGTTCTGCTCGACGCACACGTAGCAGTTGATGCACGGCCGCACCGACGCCCGGCGTCCGCTGGCCAGCTTCTCCACCAACCGCGGGTCGGCGAGCTGTTGGCGCCCCATCGCCGCGAAATCGCAATCGCCTGCGGCCAGCATCTCCTCGGCCAGTTCGGGCAGCAGACGACCCACGGCGATCACGGGGATCGAGACGCCACGCTTCACCGCCGCAGCCATCTCCCGGTACTGGCCCGCTGCGGCGGGCAGCGGTCCGAGGGTGAAGTCACGGAACGGGTTGGCGGCCCGGGCGGAGACATGGATCGCATCGGCGCCAGCGGCTTGCGCGATCTGCGCGGTGGCGACGGTCTCGTCGATCGTGATGCCATCCTCGATGCCATATTCGCAGCCGTTCAACCGCACGAGGATGGGGAAGCCCTCACCCACTGCGGCACGCACCGAGCGGATCACCTCCACCATGATGCGCGCCCGGTTCTCCAGCGGGCCGCCGTACTCGTCGCTGCGCTGGTTGTCCGCGCGAGTCAGGAACGTGTTGATCAGGTAGCCGTGGGCTCCGTGGATCTCCACTGCGTCGGCGCCGGCGGCCTGAACGCGTGCGGCCGCATCGGCGAACGCACCGACGACCCACGCGATGTCGGCGGCCGTGGCGATCTGGTACGTCGCCGGCTTCCCTTGGGTGGCAGCGGCGAGCTTGATCAGCTCCTCCATCGGGTTGTCGGCGAGCGCGCTCAGGTCCATCCGGCTCGGGGGGATGGAGGGCACGAGCTGCGGCCGATCCTCGGCGGTGTCCACGCTGGCGACCTTGCCGTGATGGACCAGCTGCACGCACAGCCGTCCGCCGTTGACGTGGATCGCGTCAGCGAGGTGGGTGAGGCCGGGCAGGAACCGATCGTCGCTGAGCGCCGGCTGCTTGCGCGAAGTTGCGCCACGCGGCCATGCCACGGCTGCGGCGCCGGTGATCACCAGAGCGCACCCGCCCGCAGCGCGAGCGGCGTAATGAGCGATCTCGTCGGCAGTGATCACGCCGTCTTCGCAATGGTTCATGTCCATGCCGGGCAGCACCACCCGGTTGGCGAGGGTCAGTCCGCCGATGGAGGCGGGTGACAGCAGGCGAGCGAAGTCGGTCACGCGGGTGAGGCTAGGTCACCCGCCCGTCCATGATCGGGCTCGCAGGCGACGGAGATGGCACAGTGTTCAGTCATGGGCATCACCTATCAAGAGGCCATCGCGACCGTCACCGCTGCAGGCGGACCGCTCGAGATCGGACATCGGGAGATCTTCGGCATCGATCACCGCGTGTTCGTCAACGCCCCGCCGAACCTGGGTGCATTGTTCCAGGCCGCACCCGCTGACGCCAGGTTCCTGGTCTATGAGGACGAGACCTACACGTTCGGACAGGTCCGTGAGCAATCTGGCGCGCTGGGCGCCGCACTCGTGCAGCGGTACGGGGTGCGCAAGGGCGACCGCGTCGCCGTGGCGATGCGCAACTTTCCGGAGTGGATCATCTCGTTCGCGGCCATCACTTCCGTCGGTGCGGTGTCGGTGTCGATGAACTCATGGTGGACCGAGGACGAGATGGACTTCGCGCTCCAGGACTGCGGGGCCGCAGTGCTGATCGCCGACGACGTGCGGTTGGAGCGGGCCTTGGGCGCGTGCGTTCGTCTCGGCACGCAGATGATTGCGGTGCGTATGGACGCGGCCCCTGAAGGCGTCGATTCATGGCACGACGTGGTGATCCCGGGCACCGCGTTGCCGGTGGTGGAGGTCGGCCCCGATGACGACGCCACCATCCTGTACACGTCGGGCACCACCGGCCGACCGAAGGGGGCGGTGTCCACTCACGGCGCCGTGATCCAGGCGTTGATGGCCTTCTCCTGCCGCGGTGCGGCCGAGCGCCTGCGCCAGCCGCCGCAGCCATCCGAGAACCCGCCCGCGTTCATCCTCATCGTGCCGCTGTTCCACGTCACGGGCTGCGTGGCGGTGATGCTCAGCTGCTTCGCCGCCGGCGTGAAGCTGGTGATCATGTACAAGTGGGATGTCGACAAGGCGTTGGAGATCATCGAACGCGAGCGCATCACCAACTTCGTCGGCGTGCCGACCCAGAGCTGGGACCTCGTCCAGTCACCGCGCTTCGCAGAGTTCGACACGTCCAGTCTGCGCGACATCGGCGGCGGTGGTGCCCCCGCACCGCCGGCGCTCGTGGAAAAGGTTGCCGACAGCTTCAAGCGGGGCACGCCCACCATCGGCTACGGGATGACCGAGACGAATGCCTATGGGCCCGGCAACCGCGGGCCGGACTACCTGCGCAAGCCCACCAGTGCCGGGCGGGTGGTGCCGGTGATGCAGATCGAGGTGCGTGACCCCGACGACCGCGCCCTGCCTGTGGGTGAGCGTGGCGAGATCTGGTTCAAGAGCCCCAGCCTCATCCGCGGGTACTGGAACCGTCCTGATGCGACGGCCGAGACCATCGTCGACGGCTGGCTGCGGTCCGGAGACCTCGGCCGAGTGGATGAGGAAGGTTTCGTCTACGTCGAGGACCGGGTCAAAGACATGATCCTGCGCGCGGGCGAAAACGTCTACTGCGCGGAGGTCGAGGCTGCGATCTACGAGCATCCCGCCGTGCACGAGGCCGCCGTCTTCGGCGTGCCCAACGAGCGCCTCGGGGAGGAAGTCGCGACGGCGATCATGCTCAAGCCCGGTGCGTCGCTCACTGCGGACGAATTGCGTGCCCATGTCGGCAAGCACCTGGCGTCGTTCAAGGTTCCTGCGCACGTGGTGTTCCGCGACCAGCCGCTGCCGCGCAATGCCTCCGGCAAGATGCTGAAGCGTGAGCTGCAGCGCGAGATCGCCGCCGGCTCCTGATCAGAACTGCAGGAGCGCGTTCTCCACGACCTCGGTCAGCGAAGGATGGATCCAGAGCTGACCCCTGGCCATCTCGTCCACCGTCTGGCCGAACTTCATGCCCTGGATGAGCTGCTGGATGAGGATGCTCGACTGCGGGCCCATGATGTGGGCGCCGAGCAGCCGGCGCGAGTCGGGATCGGCGATGAGCTTGCAGAAGTGCTGCGTGTCCTCCATCGCCCACCCGTAGGCCACCTCGCCGTATTCCTGCAGGGCCGTGATGTGGCGAACCCCCAGGTGGCGCAGCTCCTGCTCGGTCGCTCCGACGGAGGCCACCTGGGGACCCGCGAA
>JAYTSB010000228.1:0-2328 GCA_043745825.1 Actinomycetota bacterium
CGCATCTCCATCGGCGAGGGGGCCAGGCGCTGGTTGACGATGTCGGCGCGGACCACGACCTCGCACTCGCTGAAGTCCACGGACCCGCCGGGCAGCTGGACACACACGTTGGTGCCCATCTCGGGGAACAACAGCACGTCGCCGGCGAGTCCCTCGGCCACGGTCACCGCCGCCGGCAGGGCTTCGTAGTCGACGATCACCATCTGAGCAGCGTCGGTGGCCTGGGCACGGGTCTCGGCCACGACGGCAGCGATCGGCTCGCCGACGTAGCGCACCGTGTCACTGGCCAGCGCGCTGCGCGGGAACGTGGCCGGCAGGAACGGGAGGTCCAGCGGGAACGGCCCGAGATCCAGATCCGCTGCGGTGTAGATCCCGAGCACGCCGGGGGTGCGCGTGGCTTCGCTTGCGTCGACGCCGGTGATGCGGGCGTGGGCCATCTGTGAGCGCACATAGACCACATGCGCGGCACCTTCGATCACCAGGTTGTCGATGAACGTCCCACCGCCGGTCAGCAACGCCGGATCCTCGGTGCGGAACACCCTCTCGCCGATCAAACCCATGGTTCCGTTCCTTCCGTGATGCGCCAGAGCACCTAGATTCGGGTCATGACCCTGATCGAACCGGCACCCCCGAAGGCTGAGCGTTGGACGGCGCAGTGGAAAGAACTCTACGCCGAGGTGATCACCACCGGGTTGTGCACCGGGTGCGCGGGATGCGTGGTCACCTGCCCGCACGACGTGATCGGTTACGAGCACGAGGAGGGCAAGTACATTCCGTTCCACCTCGAGGAAGAACTGGGGCTGG
Source organism: Actinomycetota bacterium (assembly GCA_043745825.1). Classification (GTDB taxonomy): domain Bacteria; phylum Actinomycetota; class Acidimicrobiia; order Acidimicrobiales; family Ilumatobacteraceae; genus WLMZ01. The sequence continues at coordinate 805 of JAYTSB010000228.1, forward strand.
ACAACTGCATCCACGGCGAGAAGGGCTGCACCACCTGCACCCGCGCCTGTCCACGGTTTCGGGCATGGGAGCCGGCCGCCGATACGCACCTGTTCGGCCGGGTGCGTGAGCCGGACGAAATGGCGGGCATCTGGCGCCAGCTCTACCTCACCCGGGCCAGCGATGAGATGGTCCACACGATGGGCCAGGACGGCGGCTTCGTCTCGGCGATGCTCATCTGGCTGATGGAGCACGACTACATCGAGGCCGCGATGGTCAGTGGTGTCGAGGCCGACGATGCGTGGAAGGCCAAGCCGTCGCTCGTGCACAACAAGGAGGAGATCCTTGCGACCGCAGGCAGCCGGTACACGTACTGCGCCAACCCGCTTGCGCTGCGCGATGCCAAGGCCGAGGGTTTGACCAAGCTCGCGCTTGTGGGTATGGGCTGCCAGACGTCGTCGCCGCCTACGATGTGGGACCGCAAGGCCGGCAAGGTGTCCAAGCCGTTCCAGTTCAACATCGGCCTGCTCTGCAGCAAGACCTTCGACGATGCCATCTTCCCCGAGCTCTTCGAAGCCAAGTACGGCTTGCAGAAGTCCGAGATGGTGAAGATGAACATCAAGGGCGTCTTCCAGATCTGGATGCGTGACGGCTCGTACCACGAGATCGACCTGAAGGAGTGTCACCAGTGGACGCGCCAGGGCTGCAAGAACTGCCCCGATTTCGCGGCCGAGCACAGTGACATCGCCACCGGCGGCATCGGCGAAGACAACGACTGGACGCTCACCATCGTGCGCACCGAGCTCGGTGAGGAGGTCATCAACCGGATGATCGCCGACGGCAGCATCATCGCCCGGCCGGCTCAGGAGGACAAGGAGGCGATGCGCCTGCTCCGCCTGCTCTCAATCGTCAGCCGCCGGCGCTGGCCGGAGTTCGCCGACAGGGCCCCGTCAGTTGGCGTTCCCCCGCCGAAGAAGAAGGCCGCCGCTCCCACCCCGGCCCCCACCGCCGACGCTGCACCCGACGTTCCGGCTCCTGCTCCGGCTCCTGCTGTCGACTGAGCCCGCCATGCCCCTGCATCCCCAGGCCGCAAGCCTGCTGGAGCTGATGGCCGACAACGTGTGCCGCGCCCTGGCCAACCGCAGCGGCCATGCGGTGCTGAGCATCGACTACCGCCTCGCACCCGAGCACCCCTTCCCGGCGGGGCTCGGCGACTCGATCAACGCCACCCGCTGGGCGCACGCCAACGCCGCGTCACTCGGATGCGACCCGGACCGGCTCGCCATCGGTGGTGACTCCGCCGGCGTCAACCTTGCCACCGTCGTCGCCCAGCTCGCACCGGCGCCGCTGCGCTACCAACTGCTCGTGTACCCGGTTGCCGATGCACGTCGGGGCACGGCGTCCTACGCCGCCAACGCGGAGGGATACTTCCTCACTGCCGAGGGCATGGGGTGGTTCATCGACCACTACCTATCCGGCGGCGCGGGCAGCGTCGACGACCCGCGGGTGTCCCCGTTGCTGGCCGATGACGCCGCGTTGCGCAAC
>JAYTSB010000229.1:0-8583 GCA_043745825.1 Actinomycetota bacterium
TCGTCGGCATGGTCAAGGATGTCTTGGATCGAGCGGGGCATGGTGGTCACCTGATGAACTTCGCCCTTGCGGGCATGGCGTGGATTGATGAAGTCCGATTCCGTCGGCGCGGCTCGCGCCGACCTCGAGTCGCTGACCGGTCCGGCTCTTGCCTCAGCGCGCCATGTCAGGGCAATCTGTGCGCGCGCTCTCGCGCAGCCGGGGGGTTGGTCAATGTTCGTGTCATCCGGGTTGAGTCATGTCGCGATGAGCGTTCCCGAGGGGACGCTGACGGACGAGTACCGAGCAAGGGTGTTGGAGTTCTATGGACGGGTGCTGGGCTGGCGCGAAATGGGTCGCTGCGACTCCCGGATCGGCTCACCATGGCGGTCGGATCCTCGTCCTACATCAACGTCCGAGAGCGGCCCGACTGCATGGTGTCCCATGGCTACGAGCATTTCGGCATCGTGGTCCGTTCGGCGGAGGAGTTCCAGCGACTCTGGGCAGATCTCGCCCACGGGCACGTCGACGTTCAACTTGAACCCCTTTCGACCAACGATAAGGGCGAAGGGTCATTCCGGTTTCGGTATCTCCTGCCAATGGCCGTGGAACTGCAGTACTTCGTGGCGGCTGTTCGGGAAGCGTCTCACGAGTAACGCAAGATCTGCCAGATCCGCGCCACTGACGAAAGACGCGACCAGCGCATCTCACGCGGAGGCGCAGAAGGCGCAGAAGCCCACCGAGACAACAGGATCACCGACATGTATACGCGAATGGATCCGGCACCGAAGAACGCCGATCGCTGATGGCGTCCTCGCGTCGCTGCTCCACGGAACGAGCGATAGACGGCGCTTTGGCGAGATGCGGCCGGAGAAGCTGCAGATGTAGCCTTCGGCGCTGAGGATGAAGGAGCTTGAGATGTCGACCGACGCGCAGGCAGTGTCGCAACCGGACGTGCAGAACGATCACCGTCTGGACCTGCGCTCACACGAACGATCGCGCCGGTGAGCGCGCCGTTCGACGGCCTGCGGATCGAGACCCGAGAGTTCACGTCGATTCCCGACGGCAACACCTTCAAAGTCCAGTTCATCCGTCCCGACGGTTGATCATGCCGACGAGCTCGGCATCGTCCCAGATCGCGTCATCGTCGCTGGCGAGAGCGGTGGCGGCAACCTGACCCTGGCGACCGGCATGCGGCTGTTGCGCGACGGCGACAGGGACTCGTCCATGGTCTGTACTCGCTGTGCCCGCCGCTGCGTGACGAGGGCATCGAGTTCTACCGGCTACTGCTGCGGGCCGGGGTCAGCGCGCAGTGCCGCGTCGTCATGGGCACGTCACACGGCATGGACGTGTTCGCCGCCGTGCTCCCCGATGTCGCCGCTCAAACGGCGGCCAGCATTGCCCTATTCGCCCGTACCTGATACGGCGCCGGCGGGCGACCGGCCTCGACTGAGCGGTCTCTCGGTTCGTCGGCGTGACTTCGTCACGTGAGATTCTGGTGTCAGTTGGTGGCACGGTGGACGGACGCGTCGACGCAGGTCCGCGAGACTGACACCGTGCTCTCCGACGAACTCACCCACCTCGCCCGCCAGTGCAGCGATCTGCTTCGAGCCGCAGGACAGACTGTCGGCGTCGCTGAGGGATCCGCCGGTGGTTTGATCTCCGCCGCGCTGTTGTCCGTGCCGGGCGCGTCGGCCTACTTCTGCGGTGGGGCAGTGGTGTACACAGCGGCGGCCAACCGAGCATTCATGGCAGGAGCCATCGAGGTACCGGCCGGGATGCGCGGCGCCACCGAGGCATTCGCACAGTACCTCGCTCGTTCTGTCGCAGCCAAGCTCGGCGCCACGTGGGGCATCGGTGAGGCCGGCGCAGCCGGTCCGCCCAACCTGTACGGCGACCCCGCGGGACACTGTTGGGTGGCGATCGCAGGGCCTCACGGGCACACCCGCCACGTGCTCACCGGAGTCGACGACCGTGGCGAGAACATGCTCGCCTTCGCCGTCGCTGCGCTGACCGAGCTGCGGCTGGGACTGCTGGGGCCGGCGTGAGCACGCAACACGGACGGTGCGACTGCGGCGGGGTCGCGTACGAGATCACGGGGCCGATGCGCGATGTCTACAACTGTCACTGCGAGCGCTGCCGCCGCATCACCGGCCATCACATGGCCGCCACGGCGGTGAACCCGGACCAGCTGGCGTTCTCCAGCGATCACACGCTGCGCTGGTACGACCCGGTGCCGACGGCGCACTACGGGTTCTGCGCGACGTGCGGCTCGACGCTGTTCTGGAAGGCCGATGCGCACCCAGACAAACTGTGCATCAGCGCAGGAACGCTCGATCAACCCACCGGGCTCCACACCACGAAGGCCTGGTGGGTGGCCGAGGCGGGCGACTACCACACCCGTCAGCAGGGCCTCCACGAGTTCCCCGCCGAGGACTGAACGCCCGCCACCGACCGGCTCAACGGGTGGTCAGGCCGCGAATGCAACCGTATGGTGTAGCCCGTGAATCAGACCAAGGCCCACATTGCCGCCCTCTCCCTGCTCGACCGCGCCATGATCGCCGTCACCGACGACGAGCTCGCGGCCCTGTTGGCTGGCCTCCCTGAGGACCATGTGTCGGCGGTCAAGCGCATCAGCGGTCTGCGCCCCGACGACGCGGGCGTCACCGCGGACGACGCGAGCGATGCCGGCGACGACACGGACGACAACGACGACCCGAGCGTGGTCATCGAGGCCATCCGCGGTGCGGCGCACAAGGGCCGCCTGAACGGCGACCTGCAGCGCCTCGGCGTGGTGCTGTCGGACGCATGTCTCGCCGATTGCGTGGAACAACTCGGCGACGCTGCGGAGATGCCCACCGAGGAAGATCTCCAGAAGGTCGTGCCCGACCTGATCACCAAACACGGCGTCGGCGTAGTGCGGCTGATGCTCGCATCAACCGTCGTCGGCGAGGCACCGGCATCGGCGACCATCGTCGGGATGCTGAAGAACAACGAAGCCGTGAAGTTACCTCCGGCTGTTGACAAGCCGGTCGCCCCGCTGCTGCCCCCGAAAGTGGACGACGCCGAGCGCCTGGCGCTGAAGGCCCAGCGCAAGGAGCGCAAGGCTGCGGAGCAGGCGGCGGCCCGGCTGCGGCGCGAGCAGGCACTGCGCGCGAAGAACCGCCTCTAGCTACCTCTCGCCACCGGTTCGGGTTCGGCGCTCGTGATCGAGCAGCCACGCCTTGTTCTCGATGCCACCACCGAACCCGGTGAGGGAACCGTCCGAGCCCACCACCCGGTGGCACGGGACGACGATGGAAATCGGGTTGTGCCCGTTCGCTCCCCCCACCGCCCGCGCCTTGCGAGCGTCGCCCATTCGCCGGGCTTGCTCGCCGTAGCTCACCGTTTCGCCGTACGGGATGGTGCGCAGGGCGGTCCACGCCGACTGCTGGAAGTCGGTGCCGACGGGATCGAGCGGGAGATCGAACGCCGTGCGCTCGCCCGCGAAGTACTCCTCCAGCTGTTGCACCGTCGCCGCAAGGACACCGTTCGGATCGCCGTCGCCACCATGCACGGGACCGACCGTCTCGCGGGTGTCCCGCTCGCGCTGCCAGAGCACGGCGCGTAGACCACGACCCGATGCGATGATCGTGAGTGTGCCGACCGGGCTCTGCATGGTGGTGGCCGACAGTGAGCTGTCGGTGGACTCGGTGACGGCAGGTGTTTTCATGACGTGACTCCATGTTCGGTGTGGGCGGGGTTTGGTTTGGCGGGGTTTGGTGTGGCGGGGTTCGGTGCGGCTGGGTTCGGGGGCGGGGGCGAGCGGGTCGGACAGGTGCGCCCACAGATGGTGCAATGCGTAGGACCGCCATGGCCGCCACGCCTCGGCCGTCGCGGTGGCGGCCGCGGGCGAACCGTCGAGGCCGAGCCGCTCCAGGCCGTGGCGAACGCCGAGGTCGGTGGGCATGAACACGTCCGGGTCGGCGAGCGCGCGCATCGAGACGTAGGCGACGGTCCACGGACCGATGCCCGGCAGGGCGAGCATCGTCGCAGCCAGTTCCGTACGGTCGGCGCCGGCATCGATGACGACGTCGCCGGCGGCGATGGCGGCACACAGGCCGAGCAGAGCCCGCTTGCGGGCCTGGGGCATGGCGAGCTTGTCCGGGTCGTGGGCGGCGATCGCCGCTGCAGTGGGAAACGCGTGAGTCAGCGTCCCGACGGGATCACGCAGCGGCTCACCGATCTCGGCGACGAGGCGGGCGGCCAACGTGCGCGCGCCAACGACGGACACCTGCTGTCCGAGCACGGCTCGAACCGCCAGCTCTGCGCCGTCGACGTGCGCCGGGGATCGCAATCCTGGCCGGCGGGCCACGAGCGGTGCGAGGTAAGGATCCGCGCCGAGCACTGCATCGACAGCGACCGGATCCGCATCGAGGTCGAGCAGGCGTCGGCATCGCTGTACGGCGGCCTGCAGGTCACGCCAGTCGTCGAGCCGCAGCTCGCACCGAACCGCACGCTCGACGAGGCTGAGCGCAACGGTGCCGTGGCCGTGCGGCAGCGCCAACACCCGGCTGTACGTGGCACCGTCCCACGACTCGAGACCGGGCACGGCGCGCACGCCCAGGAACTCGAGCATCGCGCTCGCGTCGAACGGCTCACGGTAGGCGAGGTGCACCGTCACCGCGCCGGGACCCACCGAAGCCCGGCCGCGCCCGGCACGCAGCTCGGACGGAGCGGCGGCAAAGACCTCGCGGATCGTCTCGTTGAACTGGCGGACGCTCGAGAAGCCGGCTGCGAACGCGACGTCGGTGAACGACATCGGCGTCGTCTCGATCAACAGACGTGCGGTCTGGGCGCGCTGCACACGGGCGAGCGCGAGCGGACCGGCGCCCATCTCCGTCGTGAGCAGGCGGTTGAGCTGGCGCTCGCTGTAGCCGAGACGGCGTGACAGACCGGGCACGCCCTCGCGGTCCACGACACCGTCGGCGATGAGGCGCATCGCCCGGCCGACGACGTCGGCGCGCATGTTCCACTCGGGCGATCCGGGTGTGGCGTTGGGACGACATCGTTTGCAGGCCCGGTAGCCGTTGCGCTGGGCGGCCGCGGCGGAGGCAAAGAACGAGACGTTCGTCCGCTTGGGGGTGATGGCCGGGCAGGAGGGTCGGCAGTAGATGCCGGTGGTGCGCACGGCGGTCACGAACCAACCGTCGAAGCGGCTGTCCCGACTGGAGACCGCCCGGTAGCACTGTTCGGGGTCGTTGATCACACCAGCATTCTGGCCGATTGCAGACGTTTGACCTAGCGGGATTCGGACATCGCCGTGGAGGACCCGGCAGCGGTGTCCACGCGCGTCACATCGACCTCCACGGACATCGCCTGGCTGGCCGATGGTCCGAGCACGACCCCGCGGAGCGGAGCGACATCACCGTAGTCGCGACCCCAGGCGACGGTGACGTGGCGGTTCGGCGGGATGTGGTTGTTGGTGGGGTCGGCGTCGATCCAACCGACGTCGGGCACGTACACCGAGCACCACGCGTGGGACGCATCGGTTCCCACGAGCTTGGGCTTGCCGGGCGGGGGTTCGGTCTCGATGTAGCCGCTCACGTAACGGGCCGCGAGGCCGATCGAGCGCAGCGCGCCGGTCATCAGATGGGCGAAGTCCTGGCACACGCCGCGTCGGTGGAGCAGCACGTCACCGAGCGGCGTGGACACGTCGCTGAAGCTGGGGTCGAAGGAGTACGTGTGGAAGATGGCCGCGGTGAGGTCGGTGAACGCGTCCATGAACGGGCGACCCTTGGTGAACGCCTCCTTGGCGAGCGCGTGGAGCTCGAACAGATGTGGGATGAACGGTGATGGCAGCACGAACTGCTGTGCCTCCACGTCGAGCGCACCGAAGCGGCTCGGCAGCCGTGCCATCACGACCTCCCACGCCTCATCCACGACGGGCAGGGCGGGAACGGAGACGTCCACCACGGATGTCGCGATGACTTCAAGCGTGTTGTGGGGCGACGTGATCGTGAACGAGTCGACCGGGTTGCCGAACGCGTCGATCCACGAGGAGCGGTCCTCCGGATCGGGGTGAACCTCCAACGACGACGAGATCACCGTCTGGTTCGGCGTGCTGCGCGGCGTGAGGCGGCCGATGCTCTGCCCACTGCTCATCCGCTCGCCGTACTGGTAGTACGTCCGATGTCGCACCGTGTAGCGCATCAGTGCATCCGCACGATCTGGCGCATCCGGGACGGATCGTTGAAGTACACGATGTTCAGTTGATCAGCGAATTCACGCAATGGTGCGCGCGCCGCCTCGACGAACCGGTCGATCACCTCGCGCCGGCCATTTGCGCCGCGCTGGTCTGCGCCAGCTGGCAACCAGCTCATGTCGACGAGCGCGGCGCCGGCCTGATCAACCTTCGCAGCAAGCTGCGCACTGCCCTCGCGCGCCGGCAGCAAGGCGAGCTGGGTGCGCAGCTGATCGATCTGGAATGCGAGCGCCCGGGGGTTCGCGTCGTCGAGCACGAGCAGATCGATGAGCGCGCCGAGCACGGCATCGCTGCGGTACCTGCGCCGGTAGGCGACAAGGCTCTCGTTCGCAGCGAGCACATAGTCGAACAGGCTGTTGCGCAGGTTCGGGTTCGCCGGGGACACGACCGCCTCGAGCACCGATAGCAGCCCGAGCGATCGATCGACCCGCCGGCCGATCTCCAGGAACCGCCACGCCGGTCCGCGCACGGTGCTCTCGTTGAACAGGCCGGCGAGCGAGCTGAGGTGGACGAGCACCGTGTCGAGGTGGCGACGCACGCCGGGATCGTATGCGGTGGCGACCTCGTGGCTGAGCTGGTGTCGTTCGTTGTCCAGCTCACCGAGCACCCGCCACGTGGTGGCACTCACGAACTGACGAGCCGAGCTCGCCGCACGGGACAGCGCGCTCAATGATCCGGGCAAGCCGGATGAACCAACGAGTGTCACTGCGACGGCGCGCCGGAACTCTTCGGTGGGGCTGACCGTCGAGCGGTCCAGGTCCTCCCCTGCGAATGGCTGGTTGGCGAGTGCCATCAACGCGGCAACCACGGGACGACGCCACGCGCCGTCGAGCACGGTGAGCAGCGGCGGGTCGTTCTGCATGATTGCGAGCGCCGACGCTGTTGCCCGAGCCATCGCCTCGGACCGCTCCGCCGAGCGGCCCACCCAGTACATCGCCTCGGCGGCGCGGGTCGGCAACGACTCGCGCAGGTCCACCTGGGGCATGGAGCGGGCAACCCTGGTCACGATCGGCAGCGGCCGATCGGGACGATCGTCGAGCACCCACACGTCCTTGACGAGACCGGTGGTCTGGTTGACGATCGGCACGCTGGGGTCCATCACGCGCGCGAGCCCACCCGGCATCACCGTGACACCCTGCTTGCCCGACACCGCGAGCACGCGCAGCACCACGGTTCCGGGTCGCACGCCCTGCGGACCGAGTACGGGCGCCGTCGCGAAGGTCACCTTCTCCTGGGCCACGATGCGATGAGGTTCCTGCTCGATGCGCGCTCGCCAGCGGGTGATCGCCGCTCCGTCGAGCTGCGAGCCGAACACGGTGCTGCCGGAGACGTCGTGGATCACGAAGCGATCCAGGTCGCGGAGTAGCTCGGCTCGATCCTCGGGGCGGCCGCACCACAGCGTGCGCAACGAGGGCAGAAGGAGTTCCTCCCCATAGGACCTGGCAACGCTGGCCACCTGCGGGAGCAACGCCATCGACGACGCCACGCCGGAGCCGAGCGCATTCGCCAGGCCAACACCACCCCGGCGGGCGCAACGGGCCAGGCCGGGCACCCCCATCACGCCGCTCGTGGACTCCAGCGGGTCGAGCGCGTTGCCCTCGACGCGGCGCAGCAACACGTCGACCTGCTCCAAACCGCTGAGCGCGCGGAGCCAGACCCGGTCATGGCGGACGACGAGGTCACCGGTCTCGGCAAGGTGGTAGCCGAGGTGGGCGGCGAGGAAGCTGTGCTCGAAGTACGTCGGGTGCCCGAACCCGGGTGACAGCACGACGGTGCGCGGGCTCGTTCGGTCAGCCGGCGAGCAAGCATCCAGCGCGCTCCGCATGTCGGCGAGGAACGGGGCCAGCGTCAACGGCGCGAGTTCGCGCACGACGTCGGGCAGCAGTTGGGCGCTGACGTTGCGGTTCACGAGCGCATACCCGATACCCGACGGTGCATCCGTGAGATCGCGGAGCACCTGCCAGTGGCCGTCCGCCGTGCGCATCAGGTCCACGGCGTACATCGAGAGGAACCGTGAACCGGCCGGTCGCATGCCCTGGGCCGCAAGCAGGTACCCGGGCGCTCCGAACACAGCTGCCGGCGCAAGCACGCCGTCGCGCAGCAGCCGTTGGTCGCCGTTGATGTCCGCGATCATCCGGTCGAGGATCCGCACGCGCTGCTCCACGCCCCGCTCGACGCCGGCCCACTCCGTACCGCCGAAGACGAGCGGCACGGGATCGAGCCGCCACGGTCTGCTCGAATCGGTGCCGTCGTCGTGGAACAGGTAGCTGGCGCCCTCGGCCTCAACGAGCCGGTCGGCCTGACGCTGCCGTTCGACGAGCTCTGCCGGGCTCATCCCGGCGATGGAGCGCGACAGCGCG
>JAYTSB010000230.1:0-2261 GCA_043745825.1 Actinomycetota bacterium
GGCAATCCGGCGAACAACGCGACGGTGTCTGCCACCAACACCTCCACCGGCGCTGGCGCCAACCCGGCGGACTTCACCACCATCGGCGACGGCGTGTACAGCTTCGCCGGCCTGAACGTCGGTGACTGGGTGATCACCGCGCAACGCGACGGGATCGGCTACGCGATCAGCCCCGTCATCTCGATCACGGCGTCCTCCCCCGCCGCGGTGCCGAACACCAACCTCCAGTTGTCCTCCAAGGTCGTCACGGTCAGCGGCACGGTCAGCTTCGGCAACAGCGGTGCGGGCGGCGCCCTGGTGACCATGACCAACCTTGCCACCGACACCCTCACTGCCACCACCGCGAACGACGGCACCTACAGCATCCCCAACGTCACGTTCGGCACGTGGACGGTCACGGCCTCCAAGGACAACGTGGGTGTCGGCAACGGCGCCAACGTGCAGATCACGTCCACGTCCCCCAGTGGCAACACCATCACCGGCGAGAACATCACGCTCGCCGCGCGCAGCGTGACGGTGACCGGCCTGGTGACCTCGGGCGGTGTGGGAACCGACGGCGTGAACATCACCGCAACGAACACAGCCAACCAAAGCGTGACCGCGGTGAGCACAACCGTCAACGGCACGGCGGGCACGTACACGTTGACCCTCTTGAACGTGGGCACCTACTCCATCTCCGGTGTCAAGGACTTCACCGGCAGCAGCGCCGGCAACCCGCCGGTCACCATCACCATCACTGCGAGCACGCCGAACACGGGCAGCACGGTGCCCACCACGCTCACGCTGTCGCCACGGCCGGTGCCGTACACCTTCAACGTCACCGACTCGGGCGCCGCCGTCACCGGGACCGCCTCAGTGCTCGTGGGTTCGGCGTCTGCGTCAACCACGGGTGGCTCGGCGGTGATCAACTTCCCCGAGAACGCGTTGCCGGACCCGACCACCACGTACACGGTCACGCTCGGCGGATACGCCGTGTTCAACGGCACGGTGGACGCCAAGCCAGCCACCATCGCCGGCAAGGCGATTCCCGTCGCCCTGACGAGGACCTACGTGAGCGGCACCATCAGCGGCGCGACGCTCGTGGGCGGAAGCCCGTCACCTGCCGTCGTCATCTCGGTCTGCGACAACGCCGCCGACGCGAGCACCTGTTCATCCGGCTCTGGGTCGTACAAGGCGGCATACTCCACGACTGCCAGCACCACCAGCTACACGCTGCCGTGGATGCCCGGCGGCATGTACTACCTCCGCGCAACCCAGGCCGGCAAGAGTGATGCCATCAGCGTGACGGTGGCCAACGCCAACGTCATCGGCGCCAACTTCACGTTCCCCTGACCGAGCTGACACGGGGCCCACCACAGAGACGCTGTCATCTCATGTCAGGCGGCCATGAGACACCTGCGTGAGGGTGATCAGTTGTTGAGGACGATGACGAGCGCGATCACCAACACGGTGATGGCGCCGACGATGATCCACGGGATCCAGTTGCGCTTCGCCGGTGGGGGCGGCGGCGGAGGCGGAGGCGGCGGAGGGATCTCTTCTTCGATCTCCACCACCGGCTGCGGATCCATGTCACTGTGGCAACGCGTGCAGTACTTCTCCGACACCGGGTTGAGCTCGCCGCATACCGGGCACACCCGGGTGCCGATCAGGATTCGGCCGCCAGCGCCGGGCAAACGGCGCAATGTGGTGTCGCTGCCGACGGAGGCCGTTGCCATCGGGACGGCTGTTGGCGCCCAGAACAGCGGGTAGTCGCAGTGCCCGCAGAACTCGGTGGACGCCCGCTGGATGCCCGGCAGGGTGGTGATCAGCCCGCACTGCGGGCAGACGATATCGGCCATCAGGACACCTCCTGCAGGATGGGCTTCTCATGACCGCCGCCCGAATCCGGTTGCGGCGGCCAGACCTGGCGGGCGGCGACGTGCAGCTCGAAGGTCACGCTCGCGGGCAGCTCGGCGCGCACGATGCGCAACAGATCGCGCTCGGTGGCCCAACCCGACGCGGCCACGTGCAGCCGCACGTGTGGCGGGCGGTTGATGGCATCGCTCTCCAGGTACACGCCGCCGCTGTCCTCCACGATCGAAGGTTCCAGGCTGATCAACTCGAGCAGCTGCTTCAGGCCGCGCCGGGTACCCCGCCACTGCACCAGCGACGAGTACTCGCGCACGATGCGGCGCTGCAGGTCGTCCGGCAACGACGAATCGATCCAGTCGATGCCGATCCAGGCCCCAAGGGCACGCACCATGTTGTCCGGCGCGACGTGC
>JAYTSB010000231.1:0-3586 GCA_043745825.1 Actinomycetota bacterium
CTGCATCCCCTGCTCGGCCGGTACTACATCACCGCCTACGGCGAGGGCTGGGGCCTGTACACCGAGCGTCTGGCCGACGAGATGGGTCTGTACTCGTCACCGCTCGACCGGGTGGGCATGCTGGCCGCCGACTCCATGCGGGCGTGCCGGCTGGTGGTGGACACCGGTCTCCATGCGCTGGGCTGGAGCCGTGAGGCGGCGATTGCCTACATGCGTGCCCACTCGCCCCTGTCGTACCAGCAAGTGGACGGTGAGATCGATCGATACATCGGCAACCCCGGGCAGGCGGTCAGCTACATGATTGGCCGGCTGGAGATCGACCGCATTCGCGCCGCGGCCGAGCGCACCCTCGGCGACTCGTTCGACATCCGAGCCTTCCACGACGTGGTGCTGGGCTCCGGGTCCGTCACCCTCGCATCGCTGCGTCGCCTCGTCGAGGCATGGGCGATGTCGAGTTGAGATGCAACGGCCAGAGCGCGGTTCCGCCAATCCGAGCGGTCAGGAATCGGCTGCGTTCGGGTCACTCATCGCCTGAGCGCACGCGTCGGGATGATCGGCCAGCCACTGCTGCACCTCGGCCACCGGGCTGAGTTGCTCGCCCCGCCGCCATGCGTCGAGGTATCGCCACGGAAAGATGACGCCACGGCGCACGGACCACTCCTTGCCCGGGCACGGTGGTGATATGCCGAAGTGCACGTGGCACGCCCCGGCCCGGCCGGTGCGGCCCATCAGGCCCAGCGTCTGGCCGATGCCAACGCGGGCCCCGGGTTCGATGGCTGCGTCGAGCGCGTCGAAATGGGCGAAGTAGTAGCGCACCCCGTCGTCGCCGAGGATCGCCACCGACTTGCCACCCCGGGTGGCCGGGTTGTCGACGGCCTGCGTCCAGCCATCGATGCGGCGAGCCTCCAGCACAGCGCCGTTCGCCGGGGCGATGATCGAAGCGCCACAACTGGCCGGCACGAACACGTCGCTGGCCGGGTAGTCGTGGTGCTCGTGCGAGTACCCGGCCTGAGCGCCGTCGGCAACGGGCATGCCGTACGGGGTGGTCCCGGTCGACGGCGCCGGCGCCACGGTGGTGCTCTCTGCCGCAGTCGTCAGCACACTCGTCGTCGGCAGCACGGTCGTTGCCGGCACGCTCGATGGCATCACGGTCGATGGCATCACGGTCGATGGCATCACCGTCGATGGCATCACCGTGGAGGTGGTGGCGGTGTGCGCGCCGGACGAGCACGCCGTGCAGGCGACGGCGCCGAGGCCCACCGCCAACAGCACGCGTTGCGCAGGTCCCATCAGGTCAGTGCCTTGGCCAGGCGAAGCGACGCCAGCCGATCCGGCGCGGCAAGTCCCGCCATCGCGATTTCGTAATCGGGCAGCTCGTAGACCTCACCATCGTCGGTGATCATCACGAACCGATCGAAGTTCGACAGGAACGTCCGGTCGTGGCTCACTGCGATGACGGTGCCCTGGAAGCCGTCCAGCGCCTGCTCCAACGCTTCCGATGACTCCACATCGAGGTTGTCGGTGGGCTCGTCGAGGAGCAGCACATTGTGGCCCTCCAGCTCCAGGCAGAGGATCTCCAGCCGCGCCTTCTGGCCACCGGACAGTGTCTGGAACTCTTGGCGGGCGTTGACCACGAGCCCGTAGCGGGCGAGCGACTTCATCGACTTCTCGTCGTCGAACACCCGGTCGCGTACGATCTCGAAGCACGTACGGTTGCGGAAATCGGCGCGATCGTTGATCTGGGTGAAGACACCCACCGAGGTGCGCGGCCCGTAGACCACCGTGCCCGTATCGGGTGTCGCAGTGCCGGCAAGCGCACCGAGGAGATGGCTCTTGCCGGTGCCGTTGGGGCCGATCAGGCCGATTCGCTCGCCGTAGTGGACCTCGTCGGTGAACGGCAGGAAGAGGTCGCCCATCGACACGGCGTCCAGCCGCACCACCCGCCGTGCGGAGTCGGCGCCGCGGAGGCGGACGAAGATCTGCTGGTTCGGCGCTGGTGGGGGCGGCGGCCCGGCGGCGACGAACTTCTCCCACCGCGTCTCCGCGGCGTTTGCCTTGGTCGCGTTCTTGAAGTTCTGCGCCGCGCGCTGCTTCATGATCTTCATGTATTGGAACAGGCGCCGCTCTTCGTCGTTCCATCGCTTCACGCCGTCGCCGAGCAACTCCTGGCGCTTGGCCCGGGCGTCGGGGAACGTGGCGTAGGAGCCACCGTGCACCCAGCACCCCGAGCCCTCGATGACCACGATCTTGGTGGCCACCCGCTCCAACATGGTGCGGTCGTGACTCACCATCAGGATCGTGGACTTGCATGCTCGGATCTGATCCTCCAGCCACCCGCGGGTGGGGATGTCGAGGTAGTTGTCGGGCTCGTCGAGCAGAAGGACATCGGCCCCGGAGGTGAGCAGCAGGTCAAGCACGAGCCGCTTGCGTTCGCCGCCGGACAGCTCGGAGACGAGCCGGGTGGAGAAGTCCGTAATGGGCGTCTTCACGCTGCGCCGGGCCGCAGCCTCCCACCGCATCTCCAGCTCATAGCCGCCGAGGTCACCCCAGTCCGTGAGCGCCGTGGCGTAGCCCATGCCGTCGTCGGTGCCGTCGGCCAACCCGCGTTCCGCAGCCACCAGCGCTCGGCCGGCGGTGCGCAATGCACGCGGCGCGACCTCGATGAGCATCTCCCGCAGCGTGTCGGCGGGTCGCGACATGCCCACGTCCTGAGTCATCGTCAGCATCGACCCGCCGATCGCGAAGCCACCGTCGTCCTGCTCCAGATCGCCCGAGAGGATGCGCAGGATGGTGCTCTTGCCAACACCGTTTGCACCAACCAGCGCAGCGTGCTCGCCGGGGGCGATGCCGAAGGTCACGTCGAAGAACAACGAGTCGGCGCCCGGCGGGGCGTATTCCAATTCGGATACGACGATGCTGCTCATGGCGGCGAGTCTCGCCGGCACAAGGTTGGTCCCCAACCTCGATGCGGAAGCGAGTGGACCCGGGGCCTCACGGCACGGCTCCCCTGCCGATCGAGAGCAGCTCGTCGGCCAACTCCACCGCGCGCACGTCGACTCCCCGGGCGCGGAACCAGGCGACCGCGTTCTCGCAGTCGCGACGGACGAAGTCTTCGGCGAGCGGGTTGCCGACGAGATCCACTGCCTGCGGCACGTCGATCACCACGACCCGACCGCGGTGCACGAGGACGTTGTACGGCGAGAGGTCGCCGTGAGCGAACCCGGCCTCGGCCAGAAGAACGAGCACCGTGCGCAACTGTGCATACCAGTCCGCCGCCTCGTCCGGGTCGGGCCGCAGTTGGGCCAGCCGGGGTGCAGCCACCCCATCGTCGTCACCGACGAACTCCATCATCAGCGCCGTACCCGCCAACTGCACGGGGTACGGCACCGACGCCCCGACTGACCAGAGCCGCGCAAGGACCTGGAACTCGGCCTGCGCCCACCGGCCGGCGATCAGTTCGCGCCCGAACTCGGTGCGCGTGGCCATCGCCCGCCGTTCCCGGCTCTTGCGTTCCCGACGACCTTCCAGATACGTGGCATCGCGATGGAACATGCGGTGCTCGGCGGTGCGATACCGCTTGACGGCG
>JAYTSB010000232.1:0-2404 GCA_043745825.1 Actinomycetota bacterium
GATGGTGCTGTACAACGCCGACGGAAGCCGTGCCGAGATGAGCGGGAACGGCATCCGCTGTCTCGCCCAGGCCGCGTTCGTGGCCCAGGGCCGCACCGATGTGGTCACCTACACCGTGCACACCGATGCCGGTCTGCGGACGGTGTCCGTGACCCCGGTCGGCCCCGCCACCGTGGCGGCCAGCGTCAGCATGGGCGCTGTCAGCGGCCTCGCCGAGCCGGAGGGCTGGGCGGCCATCGGGGCGGATCCGATGCGGCCCGTCACGCATCTCAGCACCGGCAACCCGCACACCGTGGTTGGTGTCGAGGACGTCGGCGTGGTCGACCTGCTCACCCTGGGCCGCAAGGTGCCCCACATCAACCTGGAGATCATTGAAGCCGGACCCGAGCCGTTCGCCATCACGATGCGCGTCCACGAGCGCGGGGCCGGCATCACCGAGGCATGCGGTACCGGGGCCTGCGCCAGCGCATGGGCGGCGATGCAGTGGGGCCTTGCCCATCCCTCCAACGGGGAAATTCTCGTGCACATGGACGGCGGAGATGCGAGAGTGCGTCTCAACGAACCCGAACCCGGGCACGTCACGCTGGTGGGGCCGGCCGTGCTCATCGCCCACCTGCAGATCGAGAATTCATGACCACTCCGTACCAAGAGGCCCTCGGCGCAACGCTGATCGAACGTACCAAGCGTGAGCGGATCGTGTTGGTGGGGGTCACCTTGCCGGGTCACACCGACGAAGAGACCGACGCCAGCCTCGACGAGCTCTCACTGCTCATCGACACCGCCGGGGCCGACGAGGCCGGGCGTCTGGCCCAGCGGCGCGACGCTCCGGACAACACGTGGTTCATCGGCAAGGGCAAGGTGGACGAGCTGCGCGAGATGTGCCTGGCCGTGGACGCCGACACCGTTGTTTTCGACAACGAGCTGAAGCCGTCGCAGCAGTTCAACCTGGAAAAGGCCCTCGGCCGTACGGCCATCGACCGCACCGCCGTCATCCTCGACATCTTCGCCCAGAACGCGCACACCCTGGAAGGCAAGGCTCAGGTGGAGCTGGCCCTGCTGCGCTATCGCCTTCCCCGACTGCGTCGTGGCATCAGTGGCAACCTCACCCAACAGGGTGCCGGCATCGGTACCCGTGGTCCGGGTGAGACCAAGCTGGAGGTCGATCGCCGGCGCATCATGCGGCGCATCACCAAGCTCGAGCAGGACCTTGTGGGCCTGCAGCACACGCGCGATCTGCAGCGCAAGGGTCGCGGCAAGAGCGGCTTGGCCGCCGTCACCATCGTTGGCTACACGAACGCCGGCAAGTCCACCCTGTTGAACCAGCTCACCCAGGCCGGTGTGCTCGTGGAGGACCGGCTGTTCGCAACACTCGATCCCACCACTCGCAGGCTGGCCCTGCCCGGTGGTGAACCGGTGCTCCTCACCGACACCGTCGGCTTCGTCCGTCGCCTTCCGCACGGCCTGGTGCAGGCGTTCAAGAGCACGCTCGAAGTCGCCCGCGAGGCCGACTTCTTGGTCCACGTGGTGGACTCCAGCTCTGCTGATCCCGAGGGCGAGATCGCCGCGGTGCGCACGGTGCTCGCCGAGATCGATGCGCTCGGGGTTCCGGAGATGTTGGTGTTCAACAAGGCCGACCGAGACCCGGATGCGGCCAAACATCTGGTGGAGGATCACGAGGGCTCGGTGGAGCTCAGCGCGCTCACCGGTTCGGGAACCAAGGAGTTCCTGGACGCGTTGGGCGACCGGCTGCGGTCACTCGCCAACGTAGTGGAGTTGCTGATCCCGTACGACCGCGGTGATGTGATCGCCTCGGTGCACCGCGAGGGCGAAGTCGTGTCCACCTCCAACGAGGCCGACGGCCTTCGCATCCGGGCTCGTCTCGCCGGTGCCTCGGCCGGACGCCTGGCCGAGTTCGCCGTCACGCCCGGTTGACCACGCCCGAACGGGGCGAGTTCGAAGGTCTCGGGGCGTTGGTCGCCGGCGATTCGCGGCGCTCCGGCGCGGCAATCGCCCGCTCGCTGCAGAGCCAGGTCGCGTAGGCTCACCGCACCATGACTGACGGATTCGTCCCCCCGCCCTATCCGTACGATCGCCTTGACCGGTTCAAGCCCTTGGCCGAGGCACTGCCGGGGGGACTGGTCGATCTGTCCATCGGTACACCGTGCGACGCACCGCCGGCCGAGGTCGTGGCGGCCCTGTCGTCGTCGAACGCGGAGCGCGGGTATCCGCCGAGCATCGGCACCGCGCCGCTTCGTGCTGCAGCGCAGGCCTGGATGGCGCGCCGTTTCGGGGTCGACGTGCCGGTGTCCCAGATCGGCGCCTGCATCGGCACGAAGGAGTTCGTCGCCACCGCGGCGCAGCTGCTGCATCTGCGCACCCCGGATCGCGACACTGTCCTGTACCC
>JAYTSB010000233.1:0-2589 GCA_043745825.1 Actinomycetota bacterium
GCTTCTTGCGGTACTTCGCGGGCGCGCTCATGCGGCCTCTCCTTGCTCGTAGTTTCCGTCGTTGTCGAGGACCGTCCAGCCGTGGCCGGCGATCCACACATGCCGCTCAGCCGGGTCGTGCTCATGCCTCACCAGCCAGCCCTGTTCGAGGCTGACCGTCCGGTTCAGCTCCACCTCCCGGTGGCATTTCGCGCAGAGGAATAGGAGGTTTGACGGCATGTTGGTCCTGGGCCTGCGGGTGCCGCCCATGCCGCGCGGCCGACGGTGATGCACCTGGCACGGCTCCGGACTGGCGCAGCGCTCGCACATGTCGCACGCCCGTGCCTGCACGATCGCGACCGTTTTCGCGGTGGGGCCGGTGCTCATCAGTCGAACTCCGCGATCTGCTTGTCCAGGTGACCGATCAACCAGTTCGTGGCCTTGCGGTATAGGGCGTCGTAGTCGCTGTCCTGGCCGGCTTCCTCGCGCAGCTTGTGCAGCCTGAACACTCGGCCGCGGATGAGCTGAGCCTGCGACTTGATGTCGCGGTCGATGTCCTCGGTCGGGACGTCGGCGTCACCCATGTTGGTTTCGGAGAACAGCAACCATCCGATTTTTTGAAACGCCTGGTGGATGAGGGCGAACTCGACGTCGCTAATCTCCATGGTGGATCTTGCGGTTACGGACACAGAGCGATCCACGTGCATCGCGATCCGGCCCACCGTGACCGGCAGGGTGAACCGCAGCGGATCGGCAGTGGTCACGACGCCCCCCGGACTCGCCGGATCGTGGCGCGGTCCTCGTCGGACAGGGCCAGTCCGCGTTCCTCGTCATGGCAGCAGCAGCCACACAGCCACGTGTCGTAGCCGTCACCGGAGAATCCATCGCAGGCCGCGTGGAGAGCGGCGCCGCACGTGTGGCGGTTGACGTGGTACCCGCAGTGGGAGTGACCGGGGCTGTACAGCTTCACGACGCCGCACCATTCACGGCTGGAGCTTTCAGACGGGCCGGGTCGATGTTGTCGAGCCGGTCGATGAACGCCCGCACCTTCACCGCATCCGTGGCCACCCGGACGTTCTCCCCGTCGTAGCCCTTCGCGTAGACGGCGGCGACCATGTCGCGGTCGTAGTCCATCGCCTTGCACACCGCGGCCAGTTCTTCGAGCGCTTCCTTCGCCACGGGCGGGGGGGTGATCGCGGCGGGCTCAGCCGGTCGTTGCGGGCCGTTGGGGCGCTGGGACTGCTGCGGGGCGCGCCGGCCGTTGACAGGCGGCGGCGCGGGAGCGGGGGCCGCGTCGTCGGCGGCCTTGCCCGACGTCTCCTCCTTACGCCACAGGTCCAGCGCGACACCAAACCGCATCGCCGTCACCTTGATGGCATCCGACACGGCCTCCTTGACCGCGTCGTCCCCAGTCTTACCGTCTGCGCCGCCGTAGCCGATGCGCGTAACGCCGGCCACGGTCAACCTGATCCACAGGCCGCCGTCCGGGGTCAGCGCGGGCAACCCGTTGGCAGCGAAAGCGACCGGCTCCCACGTCCATCCGGGGTCGATCTCCAGGAGTCGGTGGGTGACGTTGGCGTGGCCCACGAACTCGATGTGCATGTGGCTCGGGCTGACCCACTGACCGCATCCGGGGCCGCCGCGCAAGCTCGTGCACGTCACCTTCTGGTGCTTGTCGCACGCTTTGCCGGGCGACTTACTGCACGCCCCGCACGTGATCTTCGGTTTCAGTCCGATCTGTGCGGTGTCGAACTTCTCGCGGAGCTTTGCCTGCACCCCCGGTGTCATCTCGACGGTCATGCCGTCTCTCCTCTCGGCTGGTCTTGGTACATCGGCAGCGTCCAGATCGGAATGGGCGAGTCAGGGGTAGGTGAGCAGTGCGGGCAGCGGACAGTGCCGCCGATCCCCTCGATGGAGATGACGGCGACCCGACGGTTGCCGGCGCACAGGGCGCACAGCGGGGGGACGGAAGCCAGGGCGCGGGCCCCGAGAGCACGGCGAGTCACGACGCCGCCTCGCGGTCCTGCTCAACCAGCGCGGCGAGACGGATCACCAACGGCTGATCGGCGAGCCACCGCTGCGGCGACTGCTCCAGCTCGTCGGTGATGCCGTCCATCACCATGTCGTAGGCCATGGTGTGCTCGCCGGGCATTGAGATCAGGCAGTTGCGCCAGTCGTTGTGGGATTTCAGCTCGGTCGCCTGACGTCGCAGCCAGGCCAGCAGGTTGGTGCGATGGCTCGGCCGCATGTCGTCGAGGCGCCACGTGCGCCCGCCCTGCTCGGTCCACTTCTTGTCCTGGGCTAGCGCGTCGAGGATGTCGAGGGTCACGACGCCACTTCCTCGGCGGGGTCGAGCGCGAGCAGCAGGCCCTTGCTGATCAACTCTGCGAACTTGGCGCGGACAACAGGCACCATCGCCTCGTCCGGTTGCGGCAGGTACGAGGGGGTCCCCTCCCGCACCTCCACCCCGGGCACGATCTCCCCGGTGGCCTCATAGACGGCGGCGCCGTGCTTCTTCGCCTGCGCCTTGAGGTACTCGACGAACGCAGGGTTGACCGATTCCACGATTTCCTCCGGGCGGTGCTCCTTCACCCACGCCAGAACGGCGGC
>JAYTSB010000234.1:0-3028 GCA_043745825.1 Actinomycetota bacterium
CTCGAGGGCATGGCCGATGATCCGGTGGCCACCGCTGCCTCCAACAACCCCGTCCTGACCACCCTCGTGGCAGCGGTCAAGGCTGCTGGTCTCGTCGACACGCTGAACGGCGCCGACAAGCTCACCGTGTTCGCTCCGACGGACTGCGCCTTCGCTCAGCTCGACCCGGCGACGCTCAAGGCTGCCCTGGCCGACCCGAGCGGTCTGCTCACCACGGTCCTCGGCTACCACGTGATCGCCGGCCAGCGCCTGTCGGCCGCTGATCTCGCCAAGGTCACCGAGCTGGAGTCCTTCACCGGCGAGAAGCTGCCCGTCACTGTTTCCGGCGACAAGATCACCGTCGGCAACCAGTCGATGGTCATCGTTGGCGACATCCAGACGGCCAACGCAACGGTGTTCCTCATCGACACGGTGATGATTCCCCCGTCCGTCGGCTGATCACCACGAAGCACCGAAACCAATTCCAGTAGACAACACGGCCCGGGGCACCTGCCCCGGGCCGTGTCGCGTGCCGGCGGGTCGGTGATCAGTGCTCGGCGAGCGCAGTGAGGCACTCGTCGAGCGCGTCCAGCGCAATGGCGAGCTGATCGTCGGTGACGGCCAGGCTCAGGTTGATCATGCCGCGGGCTGCGGTGTACACGCCCCGCTGGTAGAGGCCGAGAAACAGCTGCTCCTGCAGCTCGAGATCGCGCTCGGCCGCCTGCTGCGGGGTGAGGGGAGCGTCCGCCAGTGCGTGCAGCGACATCATCGAACCCCAGCCGGTGACCGATACGGGCAGCCGATGGCGGGCCAGGATGGCGGCAACATGACAGCGGAGCTCCTCACCTCGCGTGGTGTGCGCCACCGCGACATCGGAGGTGAACACCTCGCCGAGCACGACCTCCCCGGCGGCCATGGTGGCGACGTTGTTGTTGAAGGTACCGGCGTGGCTGATGGCGCCGAATCGGGTGGTGTCGAACTGGTCGAGCAAGTCGGCCCGTCCACCGAAGGCACCGAAGGAGAAACCACCGCCGATGTACTTGCCGTAGGTGGTGATGTCGGCGTGGGCACCGAGCAGCGTGGCGAGACCGCTGGGTCCGTGCCGCGAGGTCATCACCTCGTCTGCGATGGCGACGGCACCGACCGCGCGGGCTGCGTCGAAGACAGCGGCGAGGAAGCCGGGAGCGGAGGGGATGCAACCGCCGGAGCCGAGCATCGGCTCGGCAATGACGGCCGCGAGGTGCGGGCCGTGCTCGGCGATCAGCTCGAGCGTGGCGTCGAGGTCGTTGTACGGCGCGACGACGAAGTCGTAGGGAGCGTTCCATGGCGCCGCGCCACTCGCGAAGTACAGCACGCCACCGTGGTAGCCGCCGTGGAAGACCATGATGCGGCGCCTCCCGGTGAAGTGGATGGCCGTGGTGATGGCCATCAGGTTCGCCTCCGTGCCGGAGTTGGTGAAGCGGACGCGGTCGAGGCCGAAGCGCGCGCACATCAGCTGGGCGAGGCCGACCTCGTGCTTGGTCACACCACCGACGCTCGCCAGGGTGGACAGCACTGCGGCGACGGCGTCGAGGACGCGACGTTCGCTGTGACCCATCAATCCGGCGGTGTAGTCGCCGAGCAGGTCGATGTACTGCTGGTCGTCTGCGTCGGTGAGCACCGCGCCCTCGCCGCGCACGAACGTGAGCGGGAACGGCAGGTGGGTGAGCACCGTGCGGGTGTGGCCGCCGGGCAGCACCGTGCGCGCCGTTTCGTGCAGCAGACGGCTCTGGGGATGGCGGTCGGCAAAAGCCTGGCGCGCGTGGTCGAGGGCGGACGTCGTCACGAACCGATACTGACACGCCCGGCTGGGTACCATCGCCCTGGGGAGGGCCGGAATGAACGATCACGAGGAACCCGGCTGGGACGCGCTGACCGCGCGATTCGAACGCCACCGCATCGCCGCGCAGGCGATGGGTGGTCAGGAGCGCATCGATCGGCACCACGCCAAGGGCGCACTGACCGCAATGGAGCGGGTTCACGCGCTGGTTGACTCGGGCACGTTCCGCGAGATCGGCACGTTCACCGGTATCGGCGTCGGCGCGCCACGTGATGCGCTGGTGGCCGGGCACGGCACTGTCGATGGACGTCCGGTACTGGTTGGCGCGGAGGATGCCACCGTGCAGGGTGGCTCCATCGGCTCGGCCGGCATGTCCAAGCGCGCCCGTCTCGCCGCGCTCGCTGCCCAAGAACAGGTCCCGCTGGTGATGCTGCTGGACGGTGCCGGCCACCGCGTCACGGGCGTGCCCGAGCGCGGTCGGCCGGCTCCAACGGACCTTGCCCTGCTCGTGGATCTCATCGGTGTGGTGCCCACCATCGCCGTGGTCCACGGCGCGTCCGCCGGTCACGGCGCTCTCACCGCGCCACTGTGCGACATCGTGATCATGGTGGAGGGCCAAGGCCAGCTGTTCGTTGCCGGACCGCCGTTGGTGGCAGCGGCAACAGGCGAGCAGATCGACAAGGAGACGCTTGGTGGCAGCCACGTGCACCTCGCCTCGGGGGTGGCCCACCTCGGCGTGGCCGACGATCGCGAGGCGCTGCACCTCGTGCGCCGGCTACTTGCGGCAGATGTCATCGGGGTGCCCCAACCCCCGGCGGAGACACGGTCGCTGACCGAGCTGATCCCCGCCAACCAGCGGGCCGCGTACGACATGCGGCTCGTACTCGACGCGCTGTTCGACGCGGGATCGGTGATCATCCTGCAGGATCGTTTCGGTGCTGCGCTGATCACCGCGTTCGCCCGCTTGTACGGCCAGCCCGTCGCGGTCGTGGCCAACCAGCCGATGGTGCGCGGTGGCGCGCTCGACGCCGATGCTGCGGTGAAGGCACAGCGGTTCATCGCCCTGGCCGGTGCGCGCCGCCTGCCGCTGATCATGCTCGCCGACAACCCCGGCGTGCTGCCCGGCGCGATGGCCGAGCGCGCGGGCGCGCTGCGGGCGGCCGCCGACATGTTCGTCGCCCAGCATCGTCATCCCGCGCCGAAGCTGCACGTCACGCTCCGCAAGGCCTA
>JAYTSB010000235.1:0-1676 GCA_043745825.1 Actinomycetota bacterium
GCGCAACCGGCGCGTCGATATCGTCTTGCTCACATCCGGGCCGTGAGCGGCGCTACTCCCACTCGATGGTGCCGGGCGGCTTCGACGTGATGTCGTACACCACCCGGTTGACGCCGTCGACCTCGTTGATGATCCGGCTGGACATCGTCTCCAGCAGGTCGTAGGGCAGGCGCGCCCAGTCCGCGGTCATCGCGTCGTCGCTGGTCACAGCACGAATGATGATGGGGTGCGCATACGTGCGCTCGTCGCCCATCACCCCCACCGAGCGAATGTCGGCCAGCACCGCGAACGCCTGCCAGATGGCCCGCTCCAGACCCGCTCTGCGGATCTCCTCGCGGACGATGGCATCGGCCTCCTGCAAGATCGCCACCCGCTCCGGGGTGACCTCGCCGATGATCCGCACACCGAGACCCGGGCCCGGGAAGGGCTGACGCCAGGTGATCTCGTCGGGCAGGCCGAGCTCGGTGCCGAGCCGGCGGACCTCGTCCTTGAACAGACTGCGCAGCGGCTCGATCAGCTGCAGCGTCATGTCCTCGGGCAGACCGCCGACGTTGTGGTGGCTCTTGATCACGGCCGCGGTGCCGTCGCTGCCCCCGCTCTCGATCACGTCCGGGTACAGGGTGCCCTGCACCAGGAACGTGGCATCGGTGAGGCCGCCGATGTTCTCCTCGAAGATGCGCACGAACAGCTCGCCGATGGTCTTGCGCTTGGCCTCCGGCTCGGTGACCCCGGCCAGCTTGTCGAAGAACCGAGAGCCGGCGTCGACGTGGATCAATTCGATGTTGAGGTTGCGCCGGAACGTTTCGGTGACCTGGTCGGACTCGCCCTTGCGCATCAGCCCGATGTCGACGTACACGCACGTGAGCTGCGAACCGATGGCCCGATGCACCAGCGCAGCGGCGACAGCAGAATCCACGCCCCCGGACAGGCCGCAGATCACCCGGTCCGCTCCCACCCGGGCGCGGATCTCGGCGACCTGTTCGTCGATGATCGACGCCATCGTCCACGTCGGCCGACAACCGGCGAGATCGATCACGAACCGGCGCAGCAGCTGCATGCCATTGGTGGTGTGCACAACCTCAGGGTGGAACTGCACACCCCAGATGTTGCGCTCGGCGTTCTCCAACACGGCCACTGGTGCGTCTGGGCTGGACGCCGTGGCACGGAAGCCGTCCGGCGCAGTGGTGACGGCGTCGAAGTGGCTCATCCACACGTCCTGCTCGGCGGGCAGGCCGGCGAGCAGGTGCGTGGACGGATCGGTGACGGCAAGCCGGGCCCGGCCGTACTCGCCGCGCATGCCGCGCCCCACCACGCCTCCCGGCAACTGCTGGGCAATCAGCTGGGCGCCGTAGCAGATGCCGAGGATGGGCACGCCGAGCCCGTAGATCTCCGGATCCAACGACGGCGCACCCTCGACGTGCACGCTCTTCGGGCCTCCCGACAGGATGATGGCTGCCGGCTTGCGCCGGGCGATCTCGGCGGCCGTGATGCGGTGCGGCACGATCTCGCTGTAGACGTTGAGCTCGCGCACGCGCCGGGCGATCAGCTGCGCGTATTGGGCGCCGAAGTCGACGACCAGGACCGTGTCGTTGTGTGGGTCGTTGTGTGGGTCGTTGTGTGGGTCGTTGTGTGGGTCGTTGTATGGCGGGTCGCTGGCTGGGTCGTTGTGGTGCGGT
>JAYTSB010000236.1:0-4007 GCA_043745825.1 Actinomycetota bacterium
CGGAGGCGTTCATCATCTCCGGCTCGTCGCTGCTGACCCTCGGGTTCAATCGGCCCTTCGGCCTCCCTCGCGTCGTGGTGTCGTTCGTCGAGGCGGGCATCGGCCTCGGCCTGGTCTCGCTGATGATCTCCTACCTGCCCACCATCTACGCGAGCTTCAGCCGTCGCGAGGCGCTGGTCGGCATGCTCGAAGCCCGCGCCGGCCTGCCGCCCAGTCCGACCGAGCTGCTCGTGCGGTACCAACGCATTGGGTGGGGCGACCGCGTCCACGACGATTTGTTCGGTCGTTGGGAGCGGTGGTTCGTGGAGGTCGAAGAGAGCCACACGAGCCAGCCGTCGCTGGTGTTCTTCCGTTCGCCGCATCCGGGCAGGAACTGGATCACTGCGGCAGGCTGCATCCTCGATACGGCTGCGATCGCCGCGTCCACGCTGGACCGGCCGCGTGATGCACAGGCCGACGTGATGATGCGCACCGGTTGGTTCTGCCTGCGCCGGATCTCCGACTTCTACGGCATCACCTACGACCCGGATCCCGCCCCCGACGACCCGATCTCGATCACCCGTCACGACTTCGACCTGCTGTGCATCGAGCTGCACGCTGCCGGGGTGCCGCTCAAGGCTGACCGCGACCAGGCGTGGCGCGACTACGCCGGCTGGCGCGTCAACTACGACACCGTGCTGCTGTCGCTCTGCTCGCTGGTCGAGGCGCCCCCGGCAAAGTGGTCCAGCGACCGGGCGCCGCTGAAGCGAATCACTCCGAAGGTGTTTCGCTCACTGGCACAGACGCAACGCTGATCAGCGCGCCGGATCAGCGCGCCGGATCAGGACGCCAGATCAGGACGCCAGACCAACGGAGACGACCACGGCGACCAGGCCCACCACCACCGGCGCGGCGTAGGTGGCCCACTTCGGTACCGGCTTCCACTTCGGGGCCATCATCGCCAGGCTGCAGAGACCGCCGGCGACGATGCCGCCGAGATGGCCGCCGATGGAGATGCCGCTGATCAGGAACGTCAACACGAGATTGAGCACGAGCGTGCGGCCGATGCCGGTTTGCAGGATGTTGATGCCCTGGCGGTGCATCGCCACCGCCGCTGCACCCATCAGCCCGAACACCGCACCGGATGCGCCGCCGGCGATGGCGTTCTGGTTGATGATGAGCACGCCGAGCGAGCCGCCGAGGAGCGACGCGATGTAGAGCAGCGCGAACCGGGTGCGGCCCAAACTGCGTTCCAGCAGCTGGCCGAGCAGGTACAGCAGGTACATGTTGAGAGCGATGTGCAGGATGCCGAAGTGCAAGAACCCGCTCGTGACCAACTGGTACCAGTGGTGAGTGCTGCGGAGTAGCTCGCGGTTGAGGCCGAGGTCGAATTGCGCTTGCGACACACC
Source organism: Actinomycetota bacterium (assembly GCA_043745825.1). Taxonomy (GTDB): domain Bacteria; phylum Actinomycetota; class Acidimicrobiia; order Acidimicrobiales; family Ilumatobacteraceae; genus WLMZ01. The sequence goes on from JAYTSB010000236.1 coordinate 1,389, forward strand.
ACGACTGCTGCCGATGCCACCGCCGAGTGTGCCGGAGTCACGAGCTCCTACGTACACGAACACGGCGATGTTGATCGCCATGATGATGTACGTCATCAGCGTCGGCTGGCGGGCGTTGGCGTTCTTGACGCGAGTCTTCAGATCCGGCTGAGCGGCCTTTGCGCAGTCCAGGCAGTGCGAGCCGACCTGGGCCTGGATCAGGCAGTCGCTGCACGCCGGCTTGCCGCAGCGGGTGCACCGGCGCCCGGTCTCACGTTCGGGATGGCGGTAGCAGTGAGTGACCGTGGGCGGCGGCGGCAACGACATGGGGCCCAGGGTATCGGTGCCGCGTCACGCACTCTCGGCAGGATCCTCGATCGCTTCGGCCATGCCGCCCGACCACCAACGGCGCAGGTTGGCCCACGCATAGATGCCGGTGTCGTGTCCGTCGCTCCACGTGATGGAGATGCCCCAGGCGCCCGTGAACGCGGCGTCGCGAATGGCGATGGTGTCCGCCTGGCCCGGGCGTGGCCAGGCGACGCCGCCGCGCTCGCGCATGCCCCGGCAGGTGGCGCACGGGCATGCCGCGCGCAGCTCGCCGACGCCGAACGTGCAGACGACACCGTCGTCGAAGGTGATCGTCATGCCCGAACCACGCTCGATCGTGACGTCGAGGAGTTCCGGGCTGCCGGCCGGGTCGCTGGATTCGGTCATGGGCTGTCCTCCCTCACTGCAGCGCTGTGGCGATCACGGCGACCACCACGAGCGTCACGATGCTGCCGTTGTAGGCGGTGTGGGCTCGGGTGGATTCGAGCGTTGCCTCGACCTCGGACGGCATGGCTCTGAAGGCGCGCAGGTACACCGTCATGAAGTAGGCACCGCCAACGCTCAGCGCCAGGGCCGTACCGATGGGGATGCCGATCAGCGCGTGCACGAGGCCGAACTGCACCACCTTGAGCGCGCGTCGACCGGTTGACCAACGTTCTGCGCCGCGGCGGAACATCTGCTCCTCGGCGTAGGCGAACAGCGGGAGAGCGGGGATCAACAGCAAGAGGAAGACGGCGGGGATCAGCCACTCCCACACCGTGCCGATCGTGGAATCACTCGATCCGAACACCGGGTTGCCCTGTCCGCCGAGCGCTGACCACCATCCCCAATCGAGCCCGGGGATGCGCACGAGTGCGGTCGCGACCACGATCACCCCGACGAGCACGAACGGGATCGGCCAGATGTGCCGCCAGCGGATACCGGCCACGATGCGACGTACGGTGGAGCGCCCGTCGCCCGACAGCGTCCGACGCAATCCCGTGATCAGCCGGGCGCCGACGAAGGCGAGCACAGCGATCGTGGCCACGTCCGTGAAGCGGCCACTGAGATCGTCCGACACGAGCCGAGTGTATGGTCGACATCGGGGACCCGGGCATCGCGGTGCCCGAACGATCAGACGTGGGGGTTGTGATGGCGTGGGACTTCGAGACTGAGCCAGAGTTCGAGGCGAAGCTGGCCTGGATGCGCACGTTCGTGCGCGAGGAGATCATTCCGCTGGAGACCCTCGCCCAGGACTTCCGCCTACCGGGTGGCCGTGAGATCTTCCAGCGCATCGTCGCCCCGTTGCAGGAAGAGGTCAAGCGCCAGGGGCTGTGGGCCGCACACCTGCCGCCGGACATGGGCGGCATGGGTTTCGGGCAGGTGAAGCTCGGCTTGATGCACGAGATCCTCGGCCAGTGCGCCTACGCCCCGAGCGTTTTCGGCAACAACGCGCCGGACAGCGGCAATGCCGAGCTGCTCTCAGTCGGCGGTACGGCCGCCCAGCGCGAGCAGTGGATGACGCCGTTGTTGAACGGCTCCCTGCGGAGCTGCTTCAGCATGACCGAACCGAACGCCGGCGCCGATCCCACGCTGCTGACCACCACGGCGATGCGCGACGGCGACGAGTGGGTGATCAACGGGCACAAGTGGTTCTCGTCGAACGCATCGGTGGCCGACTTCCTGATCGTGATGTGCAAGACCGGCGACAGCACCGAGTCCGCGTACAAGGCGTTCTCGATGATCATCGTCCCCACCCGCACGGCCGGAGTCAACATCCTGCGCGACATACCAACGATGGGCGAGCCCGACCACAGGACCGGCGAGCCCGGCGGCCATGCCGAGATCATCTACGACAACGTGCGCGTGCCGTTCGAGAACGTGGTGGGCGGCGAGGACGGCATCGGCCAAGGCTTCGCCCTTGCCCAGAAGCGCCTCGGCCCGGGCCGCATCCACCACGCGATGCGGTGGCTGGGCCAGAGTCAGCGCGCGTTCGACATGCTGTGCGAGCGCGCGTTGACGCGCTACACCCACGGCAGCATCCTGGCCGACAAGCAGATGATCCAGGACTGGATCGCGGAGAGCCACGCCGAGATGCAGGCGGCGCGGCTCCTGACGCTGCAGGCCGCGTGGAAGATGGACCAGCTGCATGCGCAGGGCAAGCATCACAGCGACGCGAGAGTGGAGATCGGAATCATCAAGTTCTGGGGCGCGAAGGTGCTCTACAACGTCATCGATCGCGCCATCCAGATCCACGGCAGCCTCGGCTACACCACCGACCTGCCGCTGGAGTCGATGTACCGCGCGGCACGCGCCGCGCGCATATGCGCGCGG
>JAYTSB010000237.1:0-2642 GCA_043745825.1 Actinomycetota bacterium
TTGATGGTGATCATCGAGGAGGGCGACCTTCCCGTCGCGACGAACGGCTGGCTCACGGGAGCCGCCGTTCTCTCCGGGGCGCTGCTGCCGTCGCTCCTCGCCTCGGTGGTGGTCAGGTCAGCCCAGACAGCCGCCGCCAGCCCACCAGTGGCCGACCTCACCTCGGTGGAGCTGCCACAAGCGCCGAGGGCAGTGCATCCGAGCTCATTCTTCGGTGTCGCAGGAGGTCTGGTCATCGTGGCCGGATGTGCGGGCGTCATCGGGGCGTTGCTCATCGATCCGCGGCTCCACGGTTGCTCGCGATGTCCGGCCCACCCGTGGCGGCCTGCCGATCTGCCCGCCGTCTCCCAGGTGCTGGCCAGCGGCGGTGCGGGGTTGGCGCTCGCGGCGGCTCTCCTGTCCACGATCGTCGCGTTGGCATCCCTCCTGGCGAGACGTACCGTGCCGGCAGCGTGGATCTCGGTGGCCTCGCTTGGCGGTTGGGTATCGCTGTTGTCACTGGTCCGCTACCGGATCTCGGGACCGCTGGAGACGCCTACCGGTTCGGCTAGAGGCGTACTCGTACTTGGTCTCCTCGTCGTGGCAGGTGGGGCGGTGTGGCCCCAGGTCGATGCAGCGCGGCGAAGAGCACAGCTGGTGAGTGCCGTGGCGCGCATCGCGTCCCACCCCGGACCAAGGGACATCCAATCTGCCCTGCGCAGGGCAGTTCGCGACCCGTCTCTGCTCGTGGCCTACGACGTGCACGAAAGCACCCTGGTCGATGGGACGGGTGCTCCCCTGTCGGTCGACGGACTGCAGACGACGACGGTGCGGCGGGACGGTGATCGGGTCGTCGTTCTCGCGGGGGCTCGGCGTCTTGACCAGACTCAGGCGGAGGTCACGGTTGCGCTCGCCTGGCCGGTGCTAGCGGTAGAGCTTCAATCTGCTCGGCTGGGGCTCGCCGTGCGACGCCTTGCCATCGCTCGGCGCCAGTCGGTGGAGGAGGCTGACCGGGAGGGCCGGCTCCTTGGACGTGATCTGCACGACAACGCCCAGCAGCAGCTCGTCTCGTTGATGATCGGCATCCGAGTGGTGGCCGGCAGGGCTGGGGGCTCTGCGCAACTGGAGAGCGCCATGCTTGACGTCCAGGCTGCCCTCGACGAGGTTCGGCACCTGGCCCACGGCGACCTGCCCGAGGTCCTCATCGAGGACGGTCTCGCGGCCGCTTTGGATGAGCTGGCGGGCGATTGGCCCGAGACTGTCCTCATCGAGCCCGGGTGCGAGCCGCTGCCCGCGGTGGTGCAGTCCACGATCTATGGGGTGACGGCGGCCTGCGTCCAGCTCGCTCAAGTCGGGTCGCGCCCCACCGTGCGGATCTGGCGAGCCAACGACGTGATCCGGCTCTGCGCCGATCCAGCCATCATGGACGAGGATGACGACAGGACCAGGACCGCCATGGCTCGCGTCAAGGCGCTGGGTGGTCGATGGAGCACGGAGGGCGGGCGACTCGAGGTGGACCTGCCGTGCGTCTGATCATCGCTGACGATGCCCCGCTGATCCGCGAGGGGTTGACGCTGCTGTTGACCGACCTCGGGCTTTCGGTCGTCGCCACCGCGGCCACGGGGGAAGAACTGGTCGACGCGACGCTCGCTCATCAACCTGACGGCGTGATCGCCGACATCCGCATGCCACCGACGTTCACCGACGAGGGGATTGCCGCGGCACACCGCATCCGCCGCCACTTCCCTCGCTTGCCCGTGCTGCTGCTGTCCAACCACGTCGAGCTTCGCTACGCGACGCGCCTCCTCGGCGACCTGCCCGCCGGTCTTGGCTACCTGCTCAAGGAGCGAGTCTCGGCGGCCGGTGCCGTCGTCGACACGATGCATCGGTTGATGCGCGGCGAGTGCGTCGTCGACCCGACGATCGTGTCGCGCGTGCTGAGCGGCCGCGTCGCAGGCCGGGGGCTTGCCGCTCTCAGCGCTCGCGAGGTCGACGTGCTCACCCTGTTGGCCGAGGGCCGATCCAACCAGGGTATTGCCGAGCATCTGTTCATCAACCAGCGAACGGTTGAAGGCCACGTGGCCACCATATTCACCAAGCTGGGTATCCATGAACAGCCAACCGATAACCGCCGCGTGCTCGCCGTGCTGCGGTACCTCAAGGGGTGAGCCGGCTCTCGTGCATGGCGTCTGGACGCGTCCGTGGGTGAAAGCCGGCGACCGCAGGGCTACCCACCGGCGACACGTTCTTGGTGTCGATGTCGACAAACCGAAGCTGCGGGCCGGTAGGCGTCAGCTCGACAAAGTAGACACCGTCCGAGTCGTTGCTGAAGTCAGTGTGCACCCCCCCGAATCCCGCCAACGTGGTCAGGCGGGTCCGTCCTGTGCCGTTCGGTCGAACCAGGTAGATGTCGGTGCCCGGCGCGTCCGCAGTTGGCAGGGCGGCGTACGAGATGTATTCGCCTGACGGTGCCCAGTCCGCCGTCTGGGGAAAGAGCCCCGGGTCGGTCAGTGGGAACAGGACCGGTGTTGAGCCACTGATGTCGACACGGGCCAACGTCACCTCCGTCACGTCGTCGTAGTTGTTCGGCGAGGCATGGACCCACTCGAGCACCAGCGACCCCCCGGACGGGGACCAGCGGACTCCGGCGTAGAAGTCTCCTG
>JAYTSB010000238.1:0-9201 GCA_043745825.1 Actinomycetota bacterium
CTGCGCTTTCCGGAGGGTCCGGTCGCGATGCCGGACGGCTCGGTGATCCTGGTGGAGATGTTCGGGCCGCGCATCACGCGCGTGCTGCCCGACGGCACCCAACAGACCGTCGCCGAGATCGAGGGCGGCCCCAACGGCTTGGCCGTCGGTCCCGACGGCACGTTGTACCTGTGCAACAACGGCGGCTGCTTCACGCCGGTGGAAATGGGCGAGTGGCTGTTCCCCGGCCCGTTCGATCCGCAGCGCTACATCGGCGGCCGCATCCAGAAAGTGGACATCAACACGGGCACGGTCACCGACCTCTACACCGAGTGCGACGGTCGGCCGCTGCGGGCCCCCAATGACATCGTCTTCGATGCCCACGGCGGCTTCTGGTTCACTGACCATGGCATCCGTGACGAGCACGCTCGCACCAGCGACCTCACGAGCATCTACTACGCGTTGGCCGACGGCTCGAAGATCACCGAGGTCGTGCACCCGACGGAGGCCCCGAACGGCATCGGCCTCTCGCCGGACGGCACTCACCTGTACTGGGCAGAAACGTTCAACGGTCGGGTGATGCAGCGCAGCGTCACCGGCCCGGGTGAGGTCGTTGCACCGGTGGGCATCGACCCCAGCGTGTGTCTGGCCGGCCTGGCGGGTTATCAGCTGCTGGACTCGCTCGGCGTGGACGGCGAGGGCAACGTGTGCGTGGCCACGCTGGCCACCGGTGGCATCACCGTGATTTCACCCGACGGTACGAGCGTGGTGCACTACCCCACAGGCGATCCACTGACGACCAACATCTGCTTCGGTGACGACGACGGCAGCGGCGAGTACCGCACCGCCTACGTGACACTGTCGGGCTCCGGCAAGCTGGTCAAGACCCGCTGGCCGCATCGGGGACTGCGTCTCAACCACCTGTAGTACCGGTGGGTAACCGACCGGCAGCCAGGCTCGCTCGGTAGGCTCAAAGGCCGTGGCCAAACGGTTCTACATCGAGACACTCGGTTGTCCCAAGAACCAGGTCGATTCCGACAAGCTGGTGGGCACGCTGCTTGCCGACGGCATGGTGGCCACCGACGAGCCGGGTCTCGCCGACCTGGTGGTGGTGAACACGTGCGCGTTCATCGGTGAGGCCCGCCAGGAATCGATCGACACCATCCTCGCGCTCGAGGATCAACGCCGAGACGGGGCGCGCCTGGTGGTCACCGGCTGCATGGCCGAGCGATACGGCGACGAGCTGGCCGACGCCCTGCCCGAGGTCGACCAGGTGGCCGGCTTCGGCGTGTCGGTGAACGTGCTCGATCAACCCAAGCGCAAGCTGATCCCAGTGGGTTCGGCGCCGGTGCCGACGCTCGATCTGCTCAATCTGCCCCGGCCGAAGTCCACGGCGCCGTGGGCCTACGTGAAGATCGCCGAGGGATGCGACCGCTCGTGCGGGTTCTGCGCGATCCCGTCGTTCCGTGGCCCGCAGCGCAGCCGCGACGTCAGCTCGATCCTCGGCGAGGTCGAGCAACTGCAGGCCCGGGAGATCGTGCTCATCGCCCAGGATCTGGCCAGTTACGGCAAGGATCGCCCCGACGAGCTGGGTGCGGGTTCGATCGTGCCGCTCGTGCAAGCCGTCGCCGACATCACGGATCGGGTGCGCCTGTTGTACCTGTACCCCAGCGACCTGTCTGACGATCTCATCGATGCGATCTGCTCCACCGGCGTCCCGTACTTCGATCTGTCCCTGCAGCACGTCAGCAAGCCGCTGCTGCGGCGGATGCGCCGCTGGGGTGACGGAACTCGGTTCCTGCGGCGCATCGAGGACATCCGCGCCCGAGAGCCGATGGCCGCGTTCCGCAGCAACTTCATCGTCGGCTATCCGGGCGAAACCGAAGACGACCATGATCAGCTGCTGCAGTTTGTGGAGTCTGCGCAGCTCGACTGGTGCGGGTTCTTCGCGTACAGCCCCGAGGACGGCACGTACGCAATGGGTCTCGACGGCGCAGTGGATGACGCGCTCATGCACCAGCGGTTGGCCGAACTGCGCGAGCTGCAGGACTCCATCACCGCGGCGCGACGTGACCGGCTGATCGGCGAGACGTTGCACGTGCTGGTGGATGAGCCCGGGGTGGGTCGCAGCCATCACGAAGCACCGGAGATCGACGGCGTGATCCACGTCGCCGATGACCTGGCCGTCGGCGAGTTCCACGACGTCACGATCGTCAACGCGCTGGGCCCCGACCTCGTTGGCGCTGGTGCAGCCGAGGTGGCCTGATGCCGGTTGACCCGAGTGCCATCGCCACCTGGGCGAACCTGGTCACGATTGCGCGGATGTTCATCTCTCCGGTGATGTTCATCGTCATCCCGGACGACGGCAAGGGCAGCTGGATCGCCCTGCTGGTGTGGTTCCTGCTGTGCGTCAGTGACGGCATGGACGGCTTCTTGGCCCGTCGCCACGGCAGCACCACCTTCGGCGCGTTCATCGATCCGTTGGCCGACAAGTTCTTGGTGCTCGTGGCAATGATGACGCTGATCGACGTCGGGGTCTTCTGGTGGCTGCCGGTGACCATCATCTTCGCCCGTGAGCTGACGATGAGCCTCTATCGCGTCGCCGTCGGGGCCAAAGGCGTGAGCGTGCCGGCGAGCAAGGTGGCCAAGGTCAAGACCACCACCCAGCAGTTCGCGGTGGCGTTTGCGATTGCCCCGCTGACGGCGGTGGACGAGCCCTGGACGTGGAAGGGCCTGCTCTGGCTGTCGGTGGTGCTCGCCCTGGTGAGCTTCGCTCAGTACATGTGGCGGGCGCACCGCCACAACGAGGTGGAACGGATGGCCCATGCGGGTTGACGTGGTGGCGGTCGGCACAGAGCTGTTGCTGGGGCAGATTGTGGACACCAACTCGGCGTGGCTGGGCGAGCAGCTCGCCGCGCACGGGTTCGACTCGCTGCTGCAGGTGAAGGTCGGCGACAACCTTGGTCGGGTCGAGGCCGCTTTCCGGCGTGCGCTTGCGGATGCCGACGCGGTCATCGTGTGCGGGGGTTTGGGGCCCACCCATGACGATCTCACCCGTGATGCGATCGCGAGAGTGATGGGTGTGGAGTTGGTGACCGACGACGTCATCGTCGAGCGGATTCGGCAGATGTTTGCGAGCCGCAATCGCTACATGCCGGACAACAACCTGCGCCAGGCGCATGTACCGGTTGGGGCGTCTGTGATCGAGCAGACCCGTGGCACAGCGCCCGGTCTGATCTGCCCCGTCATGATCGACGGCGTGGAGAAGGTGCTGTACGCCGTGCCAGGCGTGCCGCACGAGATGAAGGAGATGATGGAGCGGGCGATCCTGCCGGATCTCCACGCCCGCAGCGGCGAGGTCGCCGTCATCGCCAGCCGCACCCTGCGAACGTGGGGAGACAGCGAGAGCGGCCTGAACGAACGGCTGGATCCGATCATCGCCGAGCTCGATGCCCTCGGCAACCCCACCCTCGCCTTCCTGGCCAGTGGTTGGGAGGGGCTGAAGGTGCGGCTCACTGCCAAGGCGTCCACGCGCGGTGGGGTGGACGCGTTGCTGGATCAATGGTCTGACCGCGTTCAGGAGATCGTCGGCCCGCACGTGTTCGGGTTCGACGACGACACGATGGAGTCCGTCGTGCTGCAGTTGCTGCGCGAACGCGGGTTGTCGCTGGGTCTGGCCGAGTCGGTGACCGGCGGTCTGGTGGCCGCTCGACTCACGGGCATCGCCGGCGCCAGCGACGTGCTGCGCGGCAGCATCGTGTCCTACGCCAGCGAGGTCAAGTACGACCTCCTCGACGTCACCATCGGACCAGTGGTCAGCGAGTCCGCGGCCATCGAAATGGCGTTGGGCGCGCAACGCGTGCTGGGTAGCGATGTGGCGCTCGCGCTCACCGGCGTGGCCGGCCCCACCGAGCAAGACGGCATGGCGGTGGGCACGCTGTGCATCGGCCTCGTGACCCGTGACCACCGCGTCAGCACCACCACGCGGCTGCCCGGCCAGCGCGAGCAGATGCGCCAGATGAGCGTGATCACCTCGCTCGACTTCCTGCGTCGCCACCTGCTGACGACGGCTGGCTGACATCATCCACATGCGGGCTCACGCCGCTAGTGACCTGCGGAGGTACACGTGCTCGTCGGCGCGGACAACGATCGCGCCAACCGGGTACCGGGCACAGACAGCGTGCACGGCCGCGACGTGATCAGCCACCATGTGCCGACGCCCATGTGATGACAGGCCCTGGAACCATCCACCGCGTTCCAGCGAGTCGGAGATGGCGGTGGTGAGCGCGGTCTCATCGATGTGGGGCAGATCCACGACGAGTGCCGTAGTGGTGGCGCGCGAGCTGGCCAGGCCGGGGAATCCTCGCCTGCATTCGCACTTCGGGTTGCGGCAGGCCACGGCAAGGGGCGTGACGAGTTCGCCCTCGAGCGTGAAGCAGTAGTCGTCGGGCTGGCTGCCCTGGGAATGATGCGTTGCCACGAGAACCTTCACGGTTGTCGTCCTTTCGTCGGATGGTGATGGGCTCATCCTGACGAAGGGGTGCGCGGGTGTGCCGGCGCCGGCGTCGGCGCGAACCCGCCCGGAAACTGCCAGACTTGGGCGACATACGCCTCTGTAGCTCAGCTGGATAGAGCATCGGACTTCTAATCCGACGGTCGCAGGTTCGAATCCTGCCGGGGGCGCTCTGGCAGGTGCAAGACCCCGGCTGACGCCGCTCATTGGGGCGTCGGTTGATGGATGACTTTGTTTCGGTTGATTGGCGACGCCGGCTTCGTTTGATGGGTGACACTTCCGTGTATGTGGGAGTTGAGCGTGGTTGAGCAGCGCTGCCTCATGGTTGATCCGACGCGTGAGCACGACCCCTCGACGCAGCACCGCCGACAATCGGATGCCGACAGGCACGCTGGAGAGCACCGAGATGACGAAGCTCATCCGGATGTCGCCCGGTATTGCGCCGCCAACGGAGCTCGCCAGGTCGTGGACTTGAAGAAGTCAGAACCGGCCGGGCCTCCGTCTTGGCCAACTCATGGAGACGTTGACGCCATACGCCTCGCACGACACATCAGCCACCACGGATGACCGCATTGCGCGTTCATGTCTCTCGCCCGGAGGTCGCAGTGGGCGCAGGAATTGGGTGCCCGAGGAGGTACCCCTGGGCCAGGTCGACGCCGAGCTCGACGGCGCATTCCAGCTGATGGGGCTCTTCGACGCCTTCGATCAGGACTCGGCTGTCGATGGCCGCACCGAGGGCAACGACCTGTTCGACGAAGTGGACGGCATCCGGTTCGGGTAGCGCGCGCGAGATCGCGCCGTCGATCTTCATGACGTCAGGACGAAGCTCCTCGGCCACTGACAGGGTCGAATGGTTTGCGCCAAGGTCGTCGAGGGCGACGAGCGCGCCCATCTCGTGGTATCGATCGAAGATGTGGCGTAGGTGGGCAACGCTGGTGATGTGCTCACTCTCGACGACTTCGAACACGAGCTGCTTCATTGGGATACCGGAAGCACGTGCTGCTGCCTCGGTAGTTCGAAGACAAACCGCCGGATTGTAGATCGAACTGGGCAGGAAGTTGATGAACAGCAGCGCGTCGCCGAGCCAGTGACGAGCACCAACGATCGCGCTGCGACGCGCGGCTTGATCGAGAGCCTGGTGCCAACCCCCGTGCATCGCGGCCTCGAACAGCTCCGCCGGATTGATGACGGATCCGTCCTGAGGATCAACGACGCGCAGGAGTGCCTCGTGCGCGATGACGCAGCCCGTGACGACGTCGATGATCGGCTGGTAGTGCGACCGCATCCCGTCGGGCCTGTCAAGCGCCCGACGCCACCGAACGACCTGCGGATCGTCACCGCCCCCCGAGGCGAGACAGCCGATCAGATCCGAACACGAGCACGTCGATGGCAGATGTGTGTCGAACGGCAATGCGGGCATCGACGAATCATCGGCAGCGCCAGTTTCAACCTTGAGCATGCCCCGATCATGCCGGCGACATGGGATGACTGCGTCACCGCGTCCCCCGTACAGGCGCGCCGACCGATGGACTCGACCCTGGGCGCCGGCTGCAGCGCACTGGTACGGTGTGTCGAGAGCGGGAGGGATCCAGTGGCATCTGGACAGTGGGTGCTGTCGATCGACTTTGGAACGAGCTACACGGTGGTCGCGTCCCGCCTCCACGGCCAAGCCCCCGAGGTCATCGAGATCGATGGAGAACGTCGGGTGCCCTCGGTCGTCATGATCACCGACGAGTTCGGCGTCGTCATCGGCCGGGCCGCCGACGAGATGGCTGCGGCCGCGCCGTCACGCGTCCTGCGTTCACCGAAGAGCCGGCTCGGTGACCCGGCGCCCATCATCCTCGGCGGCAAGCCGTTCCAGGCCACGTCGCTCGTGGCCGAAGTGCTCGCCAAGGTGTACGACGAAGCCGTCCGCCATCACGGCTCCACGCCAGAGTCGACGCGGCTCACGTACCCTGCGTCGTGGAGCGGCCATCGCCGCCAGCAACTGTTGCGCGCCGCAGAGCTCGCCGGCCTGGAGGCGGTCACGCTCGTGCCGGAACCGGTGGCCGCCGCCATCGCCTACGCCGATCAGGCAGCTGCCGCAGTCGGATCCACCGTGCTCGTGTACGACCTCGGAGGCGGCACGCTCGACTGTGCGGTGCTGCGGACCACCGCGTTGGGGTTCGAGTTCGTCGGTCGCCCCGGCGGCGACCGGCAGCTCGGTGGCGAGCTGTTCGACGAGCTGCTCGCGAACATGATCGGCGAACGGCTTCCCGGCGAAGTCTGGGAGCAGCTGCAGCTTGCCGACGACACCGCCTGGCGCCAAGCATGGGTGGGTCTGCGCCGGGAGGCGAGGCGGGCCAAGGAGCTGCTGTCGACGCAGCTCACTGTCGACATCCTCATCGCCCTTCCCATGGGCCTTCGCGAGATGCGCATCACGCGGGCAGACATCGATGCCGTGGTCGGTCCGTACATCGCCGACAGCGTGCAGATCCTGCGCGACACCGCTGTCGACGCAGGCGTGGCCACGGCCGACATCGGCGCCATCTACCTGGTCGGTGGCGGCAGCCGGATGCCGCTCGTCGAAACGCTGATCACGGAGGCGTTCCCCGACACGGTCATCTCCCGACGCGGCGATCCCAAGGCAGCGGTCGCTCTCGGTGGTACCCATCCGGCAGCGGTGGTGCCCCAGGCCGCGCTCGCCCAAGCAGCGGATCAGGTCACGGACCCACGTGACATGGCGACGCCGGCGGACGCCAGCGTGACGGAGAGCGTCCCCGCCGTTGCCGCCAGACGCGAGGGCGCTCAGCCCTCGACGCGGCTGCTCGCCGCATGGCCGTCTCCGCAGTCTGCCGTGCCGGCGCACAACAGGCGACGGCGTCTTGGCGTGATCGTCGGGGCAGTTGGCGTCGCGGTGATCGTGGGCGGGCTCGGAGTGTGGGCGGTGGGCCGTGACGACCCCGCCGCGACGAGCAGCACGCCCGACACCTCGGTGCGGGAGTCGGTCGACACCACCGCCATCCCGACGAGCGCGACCTCCACCTCGACTGCCGCAGCGACTTCGACCTCGGGGTCCTCCTCCACCACAACCACGGCCGACACCACGGCCACCACGACGGTGCCGACCGACAACCTGCTCGCCGTGCTGGTGGCGCATCCCGAGGCCGGTTCGTTCCTGCGCATCCTCCAGGCGTCAGGTTTGCAGCAGGTGCTTGTCGACCAGCAGGCTCTCACGCTGTTCGTGCCCACCGATGCCGGCTTGGCCGCCGCGTTCGCGGGCACCGCCCTGTCCGTCGATGCCATCGTCGCCCGGCCTGCTGCAGCGTTCGCGCTTGTGGCCCAACAGCTCGTTCCCGATCCAGGCATCACACCGTCCAGCAGCGGCGTGTTCACCACGCTCGCGGGTACCACGATCACGCTGCAGGCCGGCCGGGTGGAGGGAAACGCCTTCGGCACACAGCAGTGGCGCGGCACCAACGGCACTGCCTGGCCCATCGCCGGAGTTTTGTTGCCGGCCGGATTCTCGATCACCGATGTCCCGGTGGCGTCGATCGTGACGACAGCGACGACGGTGACGCGCACCGGTGGCTCAACCTCGCCCACGACGCCGGCCACCACGGTTTCCGGCGGAACCACGGCGCCGACCGCAGCGCCGACGACGGCAGCCCCGGTCACCACAACAGCAGCGGATCCCACGGTGCCACCCACCACGGCGGCCACCAGCGGTCCGGTCCCGGCCGGTCTCGAGGGTGGGGATCCCAGCACCTCGATCGCCAGGATCAAGCAGGCCGGGTTTTCCCATGTGAGCACCAGCTTCGTCACGTGCGCCAATCAGAGCAACGTCGTGCTCTCGTACAGCCCGCAGGGCACGCAACCGTTCACCGCGACGATCTCCGTCACCATCTGCCAGTAGCCGCCACGCCGAGAGGACCGAACATGAACGAACACGCCGAACGTCTCGACGAGCAGGCCCAGCATCTGCGAGCCGAGAATGCAACGCTGCGCGCTGATCTGCTGCGCGAAGAGGTCCACCGGCTGACTGCGGAGAACGCAGCCCTCCGCGCTCGGATCGCTGAAATCAGCAGTGCTGACGAGCCGGCTCTGTCGTCGGCGCTGACCTCGCGCCGCGGTGTGCTCGGTCTGGGCGCGGCCGCCGCCCTCGGTGCGGTGGTCGGCGGAGCCGCATCGGCAGCACCTGCCGCCGCGCTGGGTCCGTCCATCACGGCCGGGGACAACACCGTTGCCACCGGTACCACCGAGCTGCGGTATCCGTTCCCAATCGTTGGAAACCCGCGGTCACACGTCCTGGCGGTGCAGGACGGGGTATGGGGTCCCCAGGTGCCGGCAGCCACCGCTGATCCGAACGGGTTCCGAGCCGCGGTCGGCGCCTATGCCGGCAACGATGCAATCCTCGGCGGCTACTTCCAGACGAACTCGTCGGTGGCCGGCGGCGCAGGCGCACGCTGCGTCGGCGTCAACGCCAACAGTTATGGCCTGCGCGCCCAGGGCCGCAAAGCGGCGCTGTTGCTCGATCGTTTCGACGGCGAGGCGCCTGGACCAGCCCGCCTCGATCCGCACGTGGTGGGCGAGCTCGTCGTGGACCAGAACGCCGATCTGTGGTTTTGTGTGAGTGCGGGTTCGCCGGGTGTGTGGCGGAAGGTGGCGGGTCCTTCGACGAGTGGGCAGTTGCATCTGTTGGGGTCGCCGGTGCGGTGTTATGACTCGCG
>JAYTSB010000239.1:0-2771 GCA_043745825.1 Actinomycetota bacterium
CGCGCCGACCGCGGCGGAGGCGATGTTCACCGGGCGGACCGTGGGGGTGGAGGCAGGTACACCCCCACGGTCCGCCAGGACCGAGTGGGCGGCCACACCGAACACGGTGAACAGTCCAATCACCACGAGCCCGACGAGCAGGCGTCGGCGGACGTACACGGCATGCTCGGGGCGACCATGGCCCAGACGAACGACGAAGTCGACGTGACCACCGATCTCTCCGCTCGGTCCGGCGGGAAGCAACATGACCGTGGCAGTGGACATCAAGACTCCCTCTCCGGGCAGGACCGGCTGTGCCGGTGACGTGGGTGGCGATCGCATGTTCGTCGAACAGGCGTTTGTAGTGTGCCACGAACAGTCGTTCGACGTCAACCCGCCAATCGAACATTTGTCGGGGGAACGAGTGTTTGCCAGGGTCGTTGACTTTGCCATCGAACATTCGTACGCTGTGGCGCATGAACGACGTGCTGCTCACGGCCAGGCAACGGCAGATCCTCGATGTGATCGAGGCCAACATGCGCGAGCACGGGTATCCGCCCTCTGTGCGCGAGATCGGCGAGGCCGTCGGGCTGACGTCGCCCTCCACGGTGCACAGTCACTTGGCCACCCTTGAGCGGCTCGGCTACCTGCGCCGCGATCCCACCAAGCCCCGGGCGATCGAGGTCCGCTTTGATCCGAACTCGGGCATGGCGATGGAGCGCCGCCCGGTGCGCCACATCCCCCTCGTCGGCGATGTGGCCGCCGGCACCGACGTTCTCGCCCACGAGAACGTGGAGGAACTGCTGCCCATGCCCGTGGACTTCACAGGTGAGGGCGACCTGTTCATGCTTCGCGTTCGGGGCGACTCGATGATCGGCGCCGGCATCCTCGACGGCGATTTCGTGGTCGCCCGGCAACAGAACACGGCAACGAACGGCGAGATCGTGATTGCGGGCATCGCCGGTGAGGAAGCAACGGTGAAGACCTATCAGCGCAAGGGCGGCGTGATCACACTGCTCCCGTCCAACCAGCGCCTGTCCCCCATGGTGTTCCCCGCCGACGATGTCGAGATCTTCGGCCGGGTGGTCACGGTGATGCGTCGCCTCTGACCGCGCCACCGCACCCTGACGGACACCCTGACCGATACCCCGACAGAGGTCAGGAGTTCGGTGAACCCCACGGGTTCGGCGGTGACGCCGGGGGCTGCTGGGGCGACGGAGGATACGGCTGCTGCGGCTGCTGCGGGGGATATGGCTGTTGCGGCTGCGGCGGGTAGGGCTGCTGGTAGGGCTGCGGTGCCGGCCCGGCGTACCCCGGTGGCGCGGTCGGTGCAGCGCCGGGCGTCCAGTTCGGCTGGCCGACGGGCGGGTAACCCCCCGGCTGATACTGGCCGGGCGGGAACCCACCGGGTTGGAACTGGCCGCTGGGGCCGACCGGGGCGGACTTGCGACGCAGCCCGAGGATGATCAGCAAGCCCCCCAGCACCACGCCGGCGGCGGCAACGATGATCGCGATGGTCTGGGCCGACTCCGCGTCCTTCTTCGGGTTGCGACCGACCGCCACGGCAAAATCGGTGTCGTCGCTCTGCACGGAGAGCGTGTACCGACCGGGCTCGGTGACATCCAGCGAGCCGACCTCGGTGCCCTTGTAGCCCCCCTTGTCGTAGCTGGCGCCGCCGGCGCGGGCGAGATCCACCTGGTCGTCGTTGCTGTCCGTGAGGACGAGGTCCGCACTGATCCGGCCGTCACCGTGGTCGTAGTCCGTGCCCGTGTTCTCGCAGTTGCCGCGTAGATCGCCGATCTTGCCTTTGGACTCGGTGTAGAAGATGAATGTGCCGGTGCCGGTGAAGTTGAACTCGGTGTCGCATCCGACCGGGGCGCGCTGCAGGTTCTTCACTGCGTCCTCGTATTGCGAGCCACTGGTCACGAACAGCGCCGCGCCGGCTCCCAGGCCGCCGAGCAGGAGCACCACTCCGAGTCCGAGCAGACCCTTCCGCCGAGAACCCTTGGCGGGCGCCGATTGCACTTGATACGACATCACTTCACTCCCAGTCGCTGGACCACCAGCTCGATTCGGTCATCGGGTTGGACGACGGCCACGCGGACGTTGTTCGCGCCACCTGCACCGTAGAAGTCGCCGGGGCTCACCAGAGCCCCCGCATGGCTGGCCATCCGCTCCGCGAACGCCCAACCATCTGCTGCATCAAACCACAAATAGAACCCCCCGGCGGGCATCGTCACCTCGAAGCCCGACCACGCCGCCAGTGCTGTGGCCAACGCCTCCAGCCGGTGGGCATAGCGATCGCGTTGGATCAGCACGTGGGCGTCATCGGCCAGCGCCACGGCGGCGGCGGCTTGGACGGGTCCCGGAACGAGCATGCCGACGTGTTTGCGCACCTCCTGCAGGTACGTCACCAGCTCGGCGTCTCCGGCGTAGAACCCGATGCGCAAGCCGGCGAGGTTGGAGCGCTTGGACAACGAATGCACGGCCACCACACCATCGAGCCCGGACTCGAGGATCGTGTGCGGCGCGCCGTCCCAGGTGAACTCGGCATAGCACTCGTCGCTGAACACCGGCACCTGGTTGGCCCGTCCCCACGCCGCGGCGCCGGGCAGGTCGTCGAGCGCGCCGGTGGGGTTGTTCGGGCTGTTCACCCAGAGCATCAACGCTCGTTTCACGTCGGCCGGATTGATGCTCGCCAGATCGAGGCCCCCCGTCGCGTTGACGTTCACCGGTACGGGGCGGCAACCCGCCAGGATCGCGCTCATCTCGTACGTGGGGTAGGCAACGGC
>JAYTSB010000240.1:0-1693 GCA_043745825.1 Actinomycetota bacterium
GCGCAGACTTCTTCGGGGTAGTCGGCGGCCTCGTTCATCGTCACCGTCGCGGCGATCTGCACGGGCTGGAACATGCCGTAGTCGAGGTAGCTCTTCAGCTTGACCAGTGCCTGCACGACATCGGCGTTGCCGACGAGGAACGCCGTGCGCCAACCGGCCATCGAGAAGCTCTTGGTCATGCTGTACAGCTCGACGGCGCATTCCTTGGCGCCTTCGGCCTGCAGGATCGACGGTGGCTTGTAGCCGTTGAAACCGATGTCCGCATAGGCGAAGTCGTGCACCACCACCATCTCCCGCTCCCGGCAGAAGTCGACGACGCGCTGCATGAACGCCAGGTCCACCACTGCGCCCGTCGGGTTGTGGGGGAAGGAGATGACCAGAACGCGCGGCTTGGGCCAGCCGACGTCATAGGCAGTGGTGAGGCTGTCGAAGAAATCACCGGTGAAGTCGCCCTGTACGCGTGGATCGGCGAGATGACGCATCGGTACCTGGCGCAAATCAGCGCCGGCGAACAGCGGGCCGTAGATGTGGATCGGGTAGCTCGGGCTCGGCACGATGGCAGCATCACCGCGGTCGAGCAGCACCCACATCAGGTGGCTGAAGCCCTCCTTCGAGCCGATGGTGTTGGTGATCTCGAGCTCAGGATCGAGGGTGACGCCCCACTTGCGCTCGTACAACGCGGCGACGGCTTCGCGCAGCTTGGGCAGGCCGCGGCTGAGCGAATAGCGGTGGTTGCGCGAGTTCTGCGCCGCCTCGGCCAGCTTGTCAACGGCGATCTGCGGCGAGGGAATGTCGGGGTTGCCGAAGCCGAGATCGATCACGTCGACGCCTGCTCGCCGTGCCTCGATCTTCAAACCGTTGATGATGGCGAAGACGTACGGTGGCAGGTTCGTGATGCGGCGAAATTCCATAGCGATCTCAGGTTAGTTCGTCGGGGTCTGCGAGTCGCAGACAGTTCGCGGCGCAGACGCAGCGATCACGGCCACGGGCAGCGATCGGCAGCGTACGATGTCGCCCATGCCGAATCCCCTGCCCGATGGATGCATTCACGTCGTCATCGAGATCCCTCGCGGGAGCCGCAACAAGTACGAGATCGACCACGAGACCGGTCGGGTGTTCCTCGACCGACGCCTGTTCACAGCCACCACCTATCCCGCCGACTACGGGTTCATCCCGGACACGCTCGGCGGCGACGGCGACCCACTTGATGCGCTGGTGCTGCTGGAGGATCCGGTGTATCCGGGTGTTTGGGTGGAGGCCCGCCCGTTGGGCGTGCTCTACATGCAGGACGAGGCGGGCGAGGACGCCAAGCTGATCTGCGTGCCGCCGCGCGAGCCGCGCTGGAACGGGGTCGAGGACATCGGCGACCTCACGCCGCAGTTGGTGAACGAGATCCAGCACTTCTTCGAGGTCTACAAGGCGCTGGAGCCGGGCAAGACCTCGTCCACCGGCGGCATCGGTGGCCGCGAGGCAGCGTGGGCGGAGATTCGCAAGGCCAAGGCCAACTTCCCCCGCCATCACTGAAACTCGGCGCTGAACCGCGGCATTGAGACGCGGCACTGAAACGCGGCATTGAAACGCGACACCGATCTGGCAGTACCAGCTGCGTGCTCAGTGGCGGGAGGTGGGCAGCAGCGCCGCCCCGATCGCACCGGCCCGCTCACCCAGCTCGGCGAACACCAGCGCAGGGTTG
>JAYTSB010000241.1:0-3616 GCA_043745825.1 Actinomycetota bacterium
GCAGGAGCAGGCGATGGGCATGGTCGTCAACGGCTTCATCGAGCCGGTCACGCGGACGCTGCCGATGGAATACGCGGTGGAGTGGAGCCGCTTGATCGAGCTGCAGATGGAAGGCTCGGTCGGCTGATTATCATCGGGCGCATGCCGATGCGCCAGGAGTGCAAGAACTTCGAAAGCCGCACCTACGCCAACGGCGAGACCGTCCGAAAGTGCAACCTCGATCTCGCCCCGGACGCGCCCTGGCGCTGCCCGGAGCAGTGCACCGGCTACGAGCGCAGGCTCGCCGACGCGGCATGGACCTATGGTTCGCTCGTGACCCCGCCGACGCCCACCGAGCCGCCGGGCCTCGACGATGGCACCGCCGCGGCCGTGCTCGACGACGCAGAGGACTTCATCAACGAGGTCGGCAAGCACGTGATGGCCGAGATGCAGGCCGGCAAGCCCCCGTTGCCCCCAGAGGGCGGGGCCTTTCGGCGGATGTTCCGCCGACGTCGCTGAACCTGGCGGGCCTGGATAATTTCCCCTACGCGGACAGTAGAATTCCAGCGTGCCCTCGTTCACCCCAGACGTCGTGCGCAGCGTTCCCAGCGCCGACCCGACGGAAATGGCCGTGCGGTTGGCTGCGTTCGAACGCTTCGCTGCTGCGCCGCTGCCCACCCCCGAAGCCGAGCTCTGGCGGTACAGCCGCATCGCTGAGCTCAACCTCGACGCCTACACGTATGGCACGTTGAGCACCGCGCTCACCGGCGCCGAGACCGTACGCACCCACGATCCGGTGGCCGCCGCGCTCGATGCCGATCTGGCCGAGCTCGACCTGTTCGCCGAGCTCAACCGGGCGATGATGTCGCCCATCCACATCCGGGTGCCGCGTGGCACGGTGTTGGCCGAACCGGTGGTCATCACCCACACGCTCACCACCGACGGCACGGCGTGCTTCCCACGTCTGGTGATCGACGCTGGCGAGGACAGCGAGATCACCGTCATCGAGCGGTTCGTTTCCGCCGAAGCGATGACCGGCATCGTGCTGCCCGTGCTGCGCGTGCACGCCGGCCAAGCAGCGCGGGTGAAGTACCTCGCGGTGAACGAGCTCGGCAGCCATGTCTGGCAGATCGCCAACCAGCAGGCCACCGGCGAGCGTGATTCGTCGACGCTGCTCTCCACCGTTGCACTCGGTGGCGACTACGCCCGGGTGCGCACCCACGCCCGCCTCGTCGGCCAGGGCAGCAGCACCCGTCAGGTGGCGCTGTACTTCGCCGACGGCACCCAGACCCACGACTTCCGCACCACCCAGGAGCACATCGCCCCGAAGACGTCCGCCGACCTCTTGTTCAAGGGCGCGGTCAACGACTCGGCTCGCAGCGTCTACACAGGGCTGATCAAGATCGGCCCGGAGGCGCGCGGCACGCAGGCCTTCCAGACCAACCGCAACCTCACCCTGAGCGATGGTGCCTGGGCCGAGAGCGTGCCGAACCTGGAGATCGAGACCAACGACGTGAAGTGCAGTCACGCCAGCACCGTCGGGCCGATCGACGAGGACCAGCGCTTCTATCTGGAGAGCCGCGGCATCCAGCCCGACATCGCCGAGCGTCTCGTGGTGCTCGGCTTCTTCGACGAAGTCCTCGCCCAGTTGCCGGTCGCCCAACTCGCCAACGATGGCATGGCCGTCGAGCTGCGCCAGCGCATCGCCGACAAGCTCCACCAGGCCGTGGTGCCGGCATGAGCGCCGTCGGCTCCCACATCGTCGCTCGGTTTGACGACCTCGCGCCAGGGACGGCCACGCGGGTGGAGGTTGGCGGGCGCAGCATCGCCGTCGTTCGCATCGGCGATGACGTGTACGCGCTCGGCGACACCTGCAGCCACGGCGCGGTCTCGCTCAGCGAGGGCGAGGTGCTCTGCGACACCAAGGAGATCGAGTGCTGGAAGCACGGTAGTGCGTTCAGCTTGGAGACCGGTGAGCCCATCACGCTGCCGGCCACCCAACCCGTGCCCGTCTACGGCGCCACCGTGGTCGATGGCGACATCGTGCTCACCATCACATCCGACCTGAACGAATCTGACCCAAACGAGGTGACGGCGTGACCACCCTGACCATCAGCGGCCTGCACGCATCCGTGGCCGGCAAGACGATCCTCAACGGCATCGACCTGGTCGTGTCGTCGGGCCAGGTGCACGCGGTCATGGGTCCCAACGGCGCCGGCAAGAGCACGCTCTCGGCCGTGGTCATGGGCAAGCCCGGCTACCAGGTGAACGCCGGCAGCGTCACGCTCGACGGCGTGGACATGCTCGCCCTACCGACGTGGCAACGCGCCCAGGCCGGCCTCCACCTCGTGATGCAATACCCGACCGAGGTGCCCGGTGTTGCCGTGGCCGACATGTTGACTGAGGCGTTCGCGGCGCGTGGTCGCTCGTCGGACGGCATCCGCGAGGTGATGTCGTCCGAGGCGGCACGCATCCACTTCGACGAGTCGTTCCTGGAGCGCTCGCTGAACGTGGATCTGTCCGGCGGCGAGAAGAAGCGCAACGAGACGCTGCAGTTGGCGATGCTGCGTCCCAAGATCGCGATCTTGGATGAGCTGGATTCGGGACTCGACATCGACGCCCTGCGCGACTGTTCGCGCCGGGTGGAGGACGCGACCAACGACGACGGCCTCGGTGTGCTGGTGATCACCCACTACAGCCGACTCCTGACCGAGCTGAAGCCCGACGTCGTGCACATCCTCGTCAAGGGGCGCATCGTGTCGTCCGGCGGCCCGGAACTGGTGGACGTGCTGGAGCGTGACGGCTACGCCGCCTTCGAGGATGACGGCGAGCCGGAAGTGCCGAGCGCACTCGATGACCTCTTCGGCATGCCGCCGAGTCGGAACTGATTGCCGTGGCGTCCGCAGACTGGAACGAGGCCGACGGCACGCTCACGCGTCGCTTCGAGTTCGCGAACTTCGTCGAGGCATTCGCCTTCGTGACCCAGGTCGCTCTTCTGGCGCAGCGCCACGACCACCATCCCGACATCTCGATCTCGTGGAACAAGGTCGTGGTCACCACCACGAGCCACGACACCGGCAACTCGATCACCGATCGGGATCACCGTCTCGCTGACGCAATCGACCGGCTGCTCTGAGGCGTCACTGCCTACAGTGAGCGGATGACCGACGTACACCCGAACGTGAGCAAGGTCCTCGCCGCGGCGAGTGCGCTGGGCCTGGAACTGCAGACGCGAACGTTCCCCGACGGGACCAAGACCGCAATTGACGCAGCCACCGCCGTCGGCGTGCACGTCGGCCAGATCGTGAAGAGTCTGATCTTCGCGGTTGACGGTGAGGTCGTGCTCGCTTACGTCAGCGGCGCGAACATGCTCGACGAGCACAAGCTCGCCGCCGCCGCCGGCGGATTGCACTGCGCTCGGGTGGATGCTGACACCGTGTACTCAGTGACCGGTTTCCCCATCGGCGGAGTTCCACCGTTCGGCCACACCACGCAACTCCGCGTGTTCATCGACCCCGACCTGCTGCAGTACGACGAGGTCTGGGCGGCCGCCGGCACGTGGCACGACGTGTTCGGCATCGACCCGCACCAACTGGTCGAGGCGAGTGAAGGTCTCGTCACCGACCTGAAGCGCAGC